>CAXTUK010000328.1:0-3142 GCA_964247395.1 uncultured Acetobacteraceae bacterium | reverse complement strand
CTGGTCGGCAGCGCGCTGCGCTTCCGAGACGAGCTCGAAGCTGCGCTCGAAGCATCTCAGGACCAGATCCTCCTTGGCCTCCATGTGATGGTAGAAGCTGCCCTTGGTGACGTTGAGCTCGAGTGCGACGCGGTCGATCGAGGCGCCGCGATAGCCGCGCTCGCTGATCAGCCTGGTGGCCACGCGAAGGAAGCTGGCACGCGCCGGATCGAACGGTGGATCGTCCGTTCCGAGACCGAGGAACGATGGCGTCCAGGGTGCCGCGTCCGGCGCCAGGCCCCGATCGAACAGCTCAAAGAGGCGTCGCCGGGCCCGCTCGAAGTCCGCCAGCGCATAGCGCTCAAGCCAGACGGGCAGCCAGAAGAGGTTTTCCAGCAACGCCTGGGTGCGCGCGGTCTGCAGCGCCTTGTGCAACACGTTGCGCGGCGGCCCGAAGAACGTGCGCACTTCGCGAAAGATCGCAGAATAATTCCGAAGCAGCTCCGCGCGCGTCGGCTCGGCGAGTGCGCGCATGTCCGACAGTCCCGCGATCGGCCGCTCCTCGCCGCGCCGGATGCGCGCCTGCAGCTCGAAGGCCATGGCCAGCGCACGGTCGACGCGGGCGCGCGGCGAGGCGAGGGCGCCTGCTTGGCGCATGCTTGTCTCGAGCCGTCGCAGCGTGTTCTCGAACACCGCGGCGGCGAGATGCTCCTTGAGGCGGAAATAGTAGGTGACGCTGGCGGTGTTGAGCTCGACCTGCCGGGCGACCTCGACGAGCGTCAGGCCCTTGACGCCGCGTTCATTGATGATCCGCGCCGCGGCGTCCAGGATGAGGTCGCGCTTTCGCTCGAACCTGGTTGTCTCCAGCACCTGTGCTTCGGCTGTCGCGGCGCGATCGGGCATTCCGGCGACGATGGCGTAGCGGTCGCGGTTGCGCCATCCCGACGGCGGCTGGCGACGTCGGGCGGTCCGGGGCCGCCTGGGTTCGGACGGCGCCCCTTGTTCAACCTCGGCCGGAAACGTAGTCGCGCAGCGTGTCGACCTCGTGGGCCTGTTGCTCGAGACGTTCCTTGACGACGTCGCCGATGCTGATCATGCCGACCAGGACGCCGCCGTCGACCACGGGCAAATGGCGGACGCGGCCGCTGGTCATCTTTTCCATCGCGGTCTGGACCTCGGTCTCGGGCGTGATGGTGTGGACCACGCGGGTCATCAGCTGGGCTGCGGTCATCTCGAGCGTGCGGGCGCCCTCGGCGGCGAGGCTGCGGATCACGTCACGCTCGCTGATGATGCCGAGCAGCTGACCCGGCGTGTCGAGCACGAGCAGGGCGCCGACGCGGCGTTCGGCGAGGACGGAGGTGACGGTCGCGACCGTGTCGGTCGGGAGCACCGAGAAAACACCGGCTGGCTTGTCGCGCAGGATAAGTGAAACGCTCATGGACCTCTCCGTCGTCCGCTGGCCGGACGTCCTTTTCTGGGTCGAACCGGTTCGCTTTGCCGGCCTTTGGGGTAGCATGGCAGGACGATGAACGATCTGAGAACACAAGGCGGTGATGACGCGGCGGCGCTTGAAGCCGCGAGCGAGAGGCTGGTGGACTGGGCGGTTCGCGACGCGTTTCCGCTTTGGGCGGATCGCGGGGTGGATCGCGTGTCCGGGGGGTTTCACGAGAAGCTCGGCCTCGACGGCACGCCGGTCGATGCGCACCGGCGCGCGCGGGTGCAGCCACGCCAGGTGTTCGCCTTCGCGCACGCGGGCGGGATGGGATGGCGCGGGCCGGCGGCGCAGGTGATGCAGGACGGGATGGCGTCGATGCTCCGGCGCTACCAGCGGCCGGACGGGCTGTTCCGGACTCTGGTGGGGGCGGACGGCGCGGTGCTCGACGACGGGGCGGTGCTGTACGATCAGGCGTTCGTGCTGCTGGCGCTGGCGGGCGCGCATGCGGTGCTGGGCGACGCGCAGGCGCACGGCCGGGCGGTCGCGATCCGGGCTGCGATCCAGGGGCGTTTCGGCCATCGGTCGGGGGGGTTCCTGTCGGGCGATGCGGCGCCGTTGCCGCTGCTGGCCAATCCGCACATGCACCTGTTCGAGGCGTGCCTGGACTGGACGGATCGCGGCGGGGATGCGGAGTGGGGCGCGATCGCGGACCGGATCGCAGGGCTGGCCCTGGCGCGGATGATCGATCCGGAGTCGGGCGCGCTGGGCGAGGCGTTCGACGAGGCTTGGGCGCGCGTTCCGGGGCTGGCGGGGCGGATCGTCGAGCCGGGACACCAGTTCGAATGGGCGTGGCTGCTGATGCGGTGGTCGTCGTTGCGCGGGCGGCGGGACGCCGTCGTCGCGGCGCTGCGGCTGATCGACGTGGGCGAGCGGTTCGGGGTGGACCGGACGCGCAACGTGGCGGTGCTGGAGCTGCTCGACGACATGGCGGTCCACGCGCCGGTAGGGCGCCTGTGGGCGCAGACCGAGCGGATCAAGGCCGGGTGCCTCGCGTCGTCGATCACCGGCGACGATGCGTATCTTGCCGGCGCGCGGTCGGGCTGCGAGAGCGTGCTGGCGTTCCTGGGGGCGGCGCCGCCCGGGTTGTGGCGCGATCAGATGGACGCGGACGGGCACTTCGTCGAGGAGCCGGCGCCGGCGAGCACGTTCTACCACATCGTGGTCGCGATCGAGGCGCTGCGGGATTGCGTCAGGTCTCGATCCGCTCGGTCCTGACGAGCTGGCAGCCGGCTATGCGCCAGGCGCCGTTCGGCTCGCGTTCCATCGTGTAGAGGGCGAGCGCGCCCTCCCCGTTCGGGCCGACGAGCTCGACATGCTGGACGAGCTGGCCGTCCTGGCTTTCGAGCGCGCCGAAGCTGACCGAGCTGGGGTGGGTGACTGGCGCGTAGCCGTTCTTGGCCATGGCGAGGAAGGTGGCCGGATCGCCGAACAGCGACTGGATGTGCGGCGAGGCGTAGCCGAATGCCGCGGCTCCGTCGTCGTGCCGGAAGGCGTCGATCTGGGCGGCGATGACCTGCTGGATCGCGGCCCGGTCGGAAGGCGAGGGCGCGGTCTGGGCGACGGCCTGGCCGGCCAGGAGGAAGGCGAGGCCCAGGGTGAGGCAGAGAGCGGCGAGGCTGGGGAGGCTGGGGAGGATGGCGGCGGCTCGCATGGGGCGCTCCGATGGAG
>CAXTUK010000327.1:0-3142 GCA_964247395.1 uncultured Acetobacteraceae bacterium | reverse complement strand
GTCAATCGGCACACGAGAATGGGCAACGGTCAACTTCTAGGGCGGTTGGTATAATGTGTCCGGTGAGCGTGAGCTGAGCCTCAGACGACACCAATTCGGCAGCCGAGCTCTCGGTTCTTGCGATCAATCTTGCCCTATGCGTCCCTACTCGCCTAACGAACACGATCACCGCTCAGACCTCGCCGAGAATGGGCTTATTCAGAACCTCCTTAATCTCCGAGCGATCTCTCCTACATCGTATGTTTTACGGAATGATATCCGAACGGGTCACCTCATGCGACCGATGAGAGCAGGGCAGGAGGCAGTTTCATGCCAGCTGTCGCCGGGCGCGATCACGCGACCGTGTCGCACGGCGCCGGCCTGACACCGGCTATCTTCATTTTCCGTTAACCTTTTGGCTCGACTCTCAACCGCTCTCGAATATCCGGAGCATCCCTTTCCGGGAGAACGCAGAATGCGCAATGATCTGGCGAACGTCGCGATCGCTCTGCAGACGCTGCTCCTAGCGCCCTGGAGCACCGAACAGTTCGAGAGCTACGACGGATCGCCGTATCTCGTCATCATGCACCCGGCGAGCGAACCGGCCACATACGTCGTATCCTCGACCCGATCCGGGTTTGCTCTGACCGAGCTCGTCGATGACGAGCTTCGTCCACTCCAACAAGACCTTGGGCTCGACGCCCTTCTGTCGCGCATGGCTCGACTGACCGCTTGCGTCGACACTCCGGATCATCGAGCCGCCTAGTCGAGCCGCGCCGACGGTTACTGACGGTTACCAACGGTTAGAGGCGGCCGCCCAGATGGAGCAGCCCGATGATGCCGCCGACGGCCGCGGCGCTGATCGCCAGACCCAGGAAGATGCCGATCGCGCGCGACAGCCAGTTCTCCGGATCGGGATCGTAGATCGAGCTCTGCATGTCAGGCCGGGTCAGTCCGTTCGGGCTGGCGATTTCGGCCTGTGCGTCGGTCGTCTCCATGAAGGTCGAGCCTCCTGCGACGCGTGCGCGGAGTGCGCCACGCCGTTCGATCCTGATCCCGTCGGGCGGCGATCCGCAATGTTTTTCGACGTCACGGCACCGATGCGGCTTGGACCGTCACTGCGCCCGCAGCCGGTGCGCTCTCCTTCAGGGCCACTGCCTCCGCGCAGCGCCGCGGTGGTCGCGGCCTCGCCGCCGATGTCGATCGCCGAGCTCATCGCTCCCGCTCCTCGCAAATCCTGGAGCGGCGCTACGCGGGAACCGTGCCGCTTTCCCGACGCAGCCCCGCCGGATGCGGCGGCCGCAGCAACCGCCCTGACCCGAACAGCTTCTCCCGAAGCGTGCCGGCTTCGTAGCCGGTCTTGTAGAGCCCTCGATCCTGCAGCGCCGGGACCAGGCGCTCGACCACTGCCACGAAGTCGTCGGGCATCACCCCGTAGCTGAGATTGAGTCCGTCGACCCCTGGCGCCTCCACCCAGCGCGTGATCGCGTCCGCCACCGGCGCCGCACTCCCCGCCAGCACCGGACCGGCGCCCCCGATCGCGGCGTGCGCGATGACCTCGCGCACCGTCCAGCGCCGCGACGGGTCCGCCCGGGTGAAGTTCTCGAGCGCCGCCCGTCCCGCATCGTTCTCGACATGGCGCACCTCGCCGTCCAGCGACAGGCCCGCGAAATCCACCCCCGTCCAGCCGGACAGCAGCGCCAGCGTGCCCTCCACGCTGGCGTGGTCCCGATAGCCGGCGAGCAGGTCATCCGCCTCGGCGTCGGTCTCCGCCACGATCGCGGTCAGCAGCGAGAACACCCGGACCTCGCGCCCCCGCGCCGCCACCGCCTCGCGGATCGCCCGCACCCGCGGCGCCAGCACGCCCACCGTCGGTCCGGAGACGAACACGCATTCCGCGTGACGCGCCGCGAACGCGCGCCCCGCCGTCGAGCTGCCCGCCTGGTAGAGCACCGGCGTGCGCTGCGGCGACGGCGAACAGAGATGCATCGCCGCGAAATTCGCGACCGCCGGTCCGTCATGCCGCACCACGTGCACCCTGGCCGGATCGGCGTACTGGCCGGCCGCCCGGTCCTCGACGACCGCACCCTCCTCCCAGCTCGCCTCCCACAGCCCGTAGAGCAGATCCATGACGTCCTCGGCCCGCACGTAGCGATCGTCATGCCCGACCTGCCGCTCGCGGCCGACCGCACGCGCCGCACTGTCCAGATAGCTGGTCACGATGTTCCAGCCGATCCGCCCGCGGGTCAGGTGATCGAGCGTCGAGAATCGGCGCGCCAGCAGGAATGGCGCCTCGTAGGATGCCGAGACGGTGACGCCGAAGCCGAGATCGCTGGTCGCCGCCGCCATCGCCGGGACGAGCAGCATCGGGTCGCCGACCGGGATCTGGGCGCCGGCGCGCACCGCCGCGTCCGGACTGCCGCCGAACACGTCATACACACCCAGCACGTCGGCCAGGAACACGCCGTCGAACAGGCCTCGCTCGAGCAGTCTCGCCAGCGAGGTCCAGTGCTCGAGCGAGGTGAAGTCCACCGATCGATCGCGCGGATGGGTCCACAGGCCGGCCGACTGGTGGCCGACGCAGTTCATCGCGAAGGCGTTCAGGAGCATGAGGAAACCAGACGGCTGCTAGGCTGCGTGACGGCCCCGGAACGCGCCGTGCATCAGGGCGTTGCCGGTCGCCGCGTCGAACAGGTGCACATGCCCGGCGGGCACCTCGACGCCGACGCTCGATCCGGTCCGCGCCGCCACGCGCACGGGCGAGACCGCCACGATCAGGCGGCCGCCGAGATCGAGCGCCACGTGCGCCTCGTCGCCGAGCCAATGGTTCGACACCACCGTCGCCTGCCAGCCCTCGCCGCCGAGACGGACATGCTGCGGGCGGATGCCGAGAACCACGGGCTGCCCGGTGGGCGGGAGCTGCAGCCCGCGAAGCTCGGCGAACGGCTGGTCCTCCCCCGCCAATCTGACGCCGCCGGGCTCGACATTGCCAGGCAGAGCATTCATCGGCGGTTCGCCGAAGAACGTGGCGACGAACAGGTTCTCCGGCCGGTCGCGCAATTCGGCGGGCGTCGCGAACTGCTGCAGCACGCCGCCCTCCATCACCGCGATGCGGTCGGCCATCGCGTTCGCTTCCGTCTGGTCATGCGTCACCAGCACCGAC
>CAXTUK010000326.1:0-3144 GCA_964247395.1 uncultured Acetobacteraceae bacterium | reverse complement strand
GACGGGGCTCGCGTTCGGCGGCGTCGCCGGCGCCGGCGCCGCGGACGCGTCGGCCTTCGAGCTGCAGCGCCGCTACGACCAGACCTACAGCCAGTGCATGGTGGCCTACGGCAACCTGGTGCCGATCCCGCAGCCCGTCGTGGCCTACGCGCCGCCGGCCTATGCCTATCCGCCGGTCGGGGTCGGAGTGGGCTTCGGGTTCTAGGACGCTCCCAGGGAAATGCCAGGACACGGGCCATGAACGTCGCTCTGCGCAGGCCGATGACGCTGGACGAGTTCCTCGCCTGGGAAAACCGGCAGGAGCTGCGCTACGAGTTCGATGGGTTCCAGCCGATCGCGATGACCGGCGGGACGGCGGCGCACGCGGCGATCCAGCGCCGGATGCCGGCGACGACGCCTGATCCGGCGTTACACTCTGTCGCCGCTTCCACAAACGCCAGTCACATCGAGGAACGATCTTGATCGTCAGCCGGACTGGTCCGGCGAGGATAGGAACGATGACACGCAACAACTCCCGTATGGTGGTCCTTGCCCTTGCACTGGGCGTGTCGGCAGTCGCCGGCGCGCACGCCCAGGGATGGGGCGGACACCGAGACCACAGGCTGTTCGGTCTGCTCGAGGGCGTGACGCTGAGCGACGCGCAGCAGCAGCAGATCCACGCCGACATCAAGGCCGGGTTCGAGGCGACGAGGACGACGCGGCAGGCGCTGCATGCCCTAAACCGGCAGATCGCCTCGACGATGCTGTCGTCGGGCAGCGTGTCGCAGGCCTCGATCATGCCTCTGGTGCAGCAGCAGGAGCAGCTCCGCGCACAGCTCGACCAGGAGCGGGTGGCGGTGGCATTGCAGATCCGGGGAGTGCTGACCGCGTCCCAGCTCGCGCAGGCGGCGCAGGCGCATGGCCAGCTCGCGGCACTGCACGAGCAGGAGCAGGCGATCGAGCATCCTGGCGAGCAGGCGCAGTAGAGCAGTCCGGCTCAGACTGCCGGCGATTTCCGCAGGATGGCGGCGAAGAAGCCGTCGGTACCGTGACGCTTCGGCGTCAGGACGAGGAAATCGCCGCCGCCCGGAAGCCCGGCCTCCCGGGGCGCGATCGGCGTGAAGCCGGGATTGCGGATGTGGAAGGTCTCCAACTGCGCCTCGTTCTCCTCGGGGAGGACGGAGCAGGTCGCGTAGACGAGCCGCCCGCCCGGGGGGGCGCAGCCGGGGGGGGGGGGGGGGGGGGGCGCTCCGGCGGCGGCGGCGGGCGGCGCCCGGGGCGGCGGCGGTGTCGAGGAGCGCGGCCTGGCGCGGGACGAGTTCGTCGAGGTCGCGCTCGGCGAGGGTTCGGCGGGCGTCCGGATTGCGGCGCCAGGTGCCGGTGCCGGTGCAGGGCGCGTCGACCAGCACGCGGTCGAAGGAGCCGGCGCGTCGCTTGGCCCATTTGTCGCCCGGGGCGAGCAAGTGGCGTTCGGCGTTGTGCACGCCGGCGCGGCGCAGTCGCCTGACGGCGCCTTCGAGGCGCGAGGCTGAGACGTCGCAGGCGACGACGTGGCCGCGATTGGCCATGGTCATGGCGATGGCGAGCGTCTTGCCGCCGGCGCCGGCGCAGAGATCGCAGACGCGCATCTCCGGCTCGGCGCCGAGCGCGAGTGCGACGAGCTGGCTGCCCTCGTCCTGGATCTCGACCAAGCCGGAGCGGAACGCCTCGCCGGTGGTGACCATGCGGCGGCCGGGCGCACGCAGGCCCCAGGGCGAGAGGGGCGTCGTGGTGACCTCGATGTCCTCGCGCGCCAGGGCCGTCATCGCGTCCTCGCGGGTGCCGTGGAGCAGGTTGACGCGCAGATCGAGCGGGGCGGGTTCGCCGAGGGCTGCGAGTTCGGGTTCAAGCTGTGCCCCGAACCGGGCCTGCAGGCGCGGCAACAGCCAGTCCGGGACTTCGAGGCGGACGGCGTCGGGCATGTGCGGATGGTCGATCGTGTGGCCGTCGACGGCTTCGAGGGCGCGTGCCTCGTCGGGGTCGAGGGAGCCGGGTGCGTATCGGCCGCCGGAGAAGAGCGGGCGCACGGCTTCCAGTCGGGCGCCCGAGAGGAGGAGGTGAGCCGCGACGCGCAGCCGGGCGCCGGTCGGCGGCGCCTCGGCGCGTTCGAGCCACCAGTCGAGACGGCGGGCGCAGCGGAGCATGTCCCAGACCAGGGCCGAGATCTCGCGCCGGTCGGTTGAGCCGACATAGCGGCGCTGGCGAAAGAACTCGCTGGCGACGGCGTCCGCCGGGCGACGCCGGCCGGCGTCGATCGCGTCGTGCAGCTCGATCGCGCCGGCGATGCGTGCGGAAGGTGTCAAGTGACGGGTTCCAAGGGCGCCTGCCCTCGGCGGGGTCCGGGGCGGAGCCCCGACTTCATGCTCATTCCTGCCGATAGTTCGGCGCCTCCCGGGTGATCGCCACGTCGTGCACGTGGCTCTCGCGGAGCCCCGCGCCGGTGATGCGGCGAAAGCGGGCGTTCGCCTTGAGCTCGGCGAGGTTGGCGCTCCCGGTATAGCCCATGCCGGCGCGCAGGCCGCCGACCATCTGGTGGATGACGTTGGCGGCGGGTCCGCGATAGGCGACGCGGCCTTCGATGCCCTCCGGCACCAGCTTGAGCGTGTCCTTGAGATCCTGCTGGAAGTAGCGATCCGCCGACCCGCGGGCCATCGCGCCGAGGCTGCCCATGCCGCGGTAGGACTTGTAGGAGCGCCCCTGGTAGAGGAACACCTCGCCGGGGGCTTCGTCGGTGCCGGCGAGCAGCGAGCCCATCATCACCACGTCGGCGCCGGCGCCGATCGCCTTGACGATGTCGCCCGAGGTGCGGATGCCGCCGTCGGCGATGGCGGTGACGCCGGCGGCGCGACAGGCTTCGGCGGTCTCGAGCACGGCGGTGAACTGCGGCACGCCGACGCCGGCGACGACCCGGGTGGTGCAGATGCTGCCGGGACCGATGCCGATCTTGACCGCGTCGGCGCCGGCATCGACGAGCGCACGGGCGCCGTCGGGCGTGGCGAGGTTGCCGGCGACGACGTCGACGGAGTTCGACAGGTGCTTGAGGCGGCTGACGGCGGCGAGCACGCCGGCGGAGTGGCCGTGCGCGGTGTCGACGACGAGGACGTCGACACCGGCCTCGATGAGCAG
>CAXTUK010000325.1:0-3155 GCA_964247395.1 uncultured Acetobacteraceae bacterium | reverse complement strand
GTCCGACATGATTCTCGCCGCCGCCGGGGAGCGCTTGCGGAACGCCGGCCTGGTGAGCGGCGGCAGCAGCGCCGCCAGGCTTTTCATGCCATTCATCGCCACCATGCACTTCCCCGCCGAACCTCTGCTCGCCTGGTATGCCCGCCATCGCCGGACCCTGCCCTGGCGCGCCGCGCAACCCGATCCCTACCGCGTCTGGCTCAGCGAGATCATGCTGCAGCAGACCACGGTCGCCGCCGTCATACCTTATTTCGAGCGCTTCCTCGCACGCTTCCCCGACGTGGCCAGTCTCGCCCGCGCCGAGCAGCACGAGGTCCTCGGCCTCTGGGCCGGCCTCGGCTACTACGCCCGCGGCCGCAACCTGCACGCCTGCGCCCGGGCCGTCGCCGCGGAAGGCTTCCCGCGCGACATCGCCGGCCTGCGCGCCCTCCCGGGCATCGGCGCCTACACCGCGAGCGCCATCGCCGCCATCGCCTTCGGCGTCCCGGCCGTCCCCGTCGACGGCAACGTCGAGCGCGTCACCGCGCGCCTCTTCGCCGTCGCCACCCCGCTGCCGCAGGCCGGCCACACGCTCGCCCGTCTCGCCGCCCCGCTCGGCGAGGACGCCCGCGCCCGCGCCGCCCCGTCGGACTTCGCGCAGGCCCTGTTCGACCTCGGTGCCACCATCTGCACCCCGCGCCGCCCCGCCTGCGCGCTCTGTCCCTGGACGGCCGACTGCGCAGCGAGACGCGCCGGCCTGGCCGAGACCCTGCCCGCCAGGACCTCCAGGCCCGACCGCCCGATCCGCCACGGCGCGCATTTCTGGATCGAGGACGCCGACGGCCAGATCCTCCTCCGCCGCAGACCACCCACCGGCCTGTTCGCCGGCATGACCGAGCTCCCTGGAACGCCGTGGCGCCCGCAACCCTGGTCGAAACCCGAGGCGCTCGCGAGCGCACCGATGCGAACGCGCTGGCGTCTCGCCGGCACGACATCGCACTCCCTCACTCATCTGGAGATCAGGCTCGACGTGTACGTCGCGCGCGTCCCGCGGCTTGAAGCGGAGGGGATCATCCGGTCCAGATCCGCTCTCGCGGCCGAGGCGCTGCCCACGATCATGCGCAAGTGCATCGTTCTCGCGACCAGCCTCGGCCCGTAGCCGATCACCGGCCTTTACGCCGCCTTTACGCCCCTGCCACCAGCGTCACATCGCGCCTTTACGCCCCCCGGGCGTAGGTTTCCCCATACCTGTTCCAAGTGGGGACCGACATGCTCGACCTCTTCCTGGCCGCCGCCGGCGCCGGCCTCATCCTGCTGATGGGCGCCTACGCCGAGTTGTGCGAGCGCATCTGATGCTCGAGCTCGTCCTCGGCGGCGCGGTAGCCGCCTGCATGTTCATCTACCTGGTCTGGGCGCTCGTCCGTCCCGAAGATTTCTGACCGCACGGAGACGTCGCCAAATGACCTTCAACGGCTGGGTGCAGATCGCGCTCGTCCTCGCGATCATCTTCGCCACCGCCTTTCCGCTCGGGCGCTTCATGGCGGCATTGTTCAGCGGCGGCCGCACGTTCCTCACCCCTGTCATCGGCCCGGTCGAGCGCGTCACCTATCGCCTCTCGGGCATCGATCCGGCGCGCGGCATGGGATGGAAGAGCTACGCGTTCGCGCTCCTGCTGCTGAACGCGCTGCATTTCCTGATCCTCTACGCGATCCTGCGGCTGCAATTCTACCTGCCGTTCAACCCGCAGCACATCGTCGGCATGCCGACCCAGCTCGCCTTCAACACCGCGGCGAGCTTCGTGACCAACACCAACTGGCAGGCCTACACGCCCGAAAGCCAGATCTCCTACGGCGCGCAGATGTTCGGCCTGACCGTGCACAACTATCTGTCGGCCGCGACCGGCATCGCCGCCGCCGTCGCCGTCGCGCGCGCCTTCTGCGGCAGCCGGCTGAACGATCTCGGCAACTTCTTCGTCGATCTCGTCCGCTGCACCTTCGGCATCCTGCTGCCGATCGGCATCGTCGCCGGCCTCGTGCTGCTCGCGTCCGGCGTGCCCGAGACGCTGCGGGCCTATCCGACGGTCGGCACGATCGAGGGCGCGCAGCAGACCGTCGCCTTCGGCCCGGTCGCCTTCCAGGAGGCGATCAAGATGCTCGGCACCAACGGCGGCGGCTTCTTCAACGCCAACTCCGCCCACCCCTTCGAGAACCCGACGATCCTGACCGACATCCTCGAGAACTGGCTGATGCTGATCATCCCGTTCGGCCTGGCGATCATGTTCGGACACATGCTCGGCGATCGGCGCCAGGGCGTGGCGCTGTTCGCCGCCATGGCGGGGCTGATGACCCTCGGCGTGATCGGCGTCGCCGTCGTCGAGAGCGCCGGCAATCCGATGCTGACCCATCTCGGCGTCTCGTCGGTGATGGGCAACATGGAAGGCAAGGAGGTCCGGTTTGGAACCACACTGTCGTCGATGTTCAACGTGTCGGCCACCGGAACCTCGTGCGGCGCCGTCGACTCGTTCACCGACAGCTACATGCCGCTCGGCGGCCTGGTCCCGATGTTCCTCATGCAGCTCGGCGAGGTCGCACCCGGCGGCGTCGGATCCGGTCTCTACACCATCATCGTCTTCGCCCTGCTCTCGGTCTTCGTCGCCGGCCTGATGGTCGGACGCACGCCCGAGTATCTCGGCAAGAAGATCGAGGCCAGGGAGATCAAGCTCGCCATGCTCGCCGTCCTGGTGCTGACCGTCTGCATCCTCGGCGGCGGCGGCCTCGGCGCGGCGCTCCCCGGCGGCAGGGCGGCGATGTCCAACGCCGGACCGCACGGCCTGTCGGAGATGCTCTACGCCTGGACGTCGGCCACCGAGAACAACGGCTCCGCGATGGCCGGCATCACCGCGAGCGGTCCGTTCATGGCCTACGGCCAGGCGATCGTCATGCTGCTCGGCCGCTTCGCCTTCGCGGTGCCCGTGCTCGCCATCGCCGGCTCGCTCGCGCGCAAGCCCAAGCTCCCCTCGAGCGCCGGCACCTTCCCCACCCACCAGCCGCTCTTCGTCGGGCTGCTCGTCGGCGTGATCATCATCCTCGGCGGGTTGCAGTTCATGCCGGCCGACGCTCTCGGTCCCATCGCCGAGCACTTCGTGATGAACGCAGGAAAGACCTACTGATCATGGA
>CAXTUK010000324.1:0-3174 GCA_964247395.1 uncultured Acetobacteraceae bacterium | reverse complement strand
CGCCAGGAGGCCGGCGAGCAGGGCAGGGACCAGGAAGATCACGCGTTCAGGCACTCAGGATCGTGTGCAACGCCAGCAGCGCCGTCTCCGGCGGCTGATCGGTGTGATGGACGGTGAAACGGAAACCCGCGTCGACGCACAATCGCGACAGCGCCTCCTGGTGCGCCGCCAGCCGGTCCGCGTAGGCCTCGCGCAGCGTCTCGGCGCGCGACGCCAGCACCTCGCCCTCGCGCGCGAGCCCGCGAAACCGGATCCGCCCGCGAAACGGCAGCGAGACCTCCGCCGGATCGAGCACCTGGACCAGCACCCCCGTGACCGGCACCGCGGCCAGCGACGCCAGCATCGAGGTCGTCTCCTCGATCGGGTGCAGGAAATCACTGAACAGCACCGTCCGCGCATGGGCGGGCAACGCATGCTGCGCGGGCCGCTCGCCGCCGCCGCCGTTCATCAGTTGCCGCCCGAGCCGCTCGAGCGCCACGCGTCCAGAGAAGGACGGCGAAAGCCCCGCGCCCGCTTCGAGCAGCCGCGGATGCTCTCCCCCGCGAAGCAGCAGCGACGCCAGCGCCAGCAGCAGGAGCGAAGCCCGCTCCGACCGGCGCGGCAGGCTCGCGCCGGACCGCCATCCCATGCGCGCCGATCCGTCCAGCCACAGGCAGACCGTCTGCGCCGCCTCCCATTCGGTCTCGCGCACGAAGCTGCGCCCGCTCCTCGCCGAACGGCGCCAGTCGATCCGGCTCGCCGCCTCGCCCGGCCGGATCGGCCGGTATTCCCAGAAACTGTCGCCCTGTCCCGCCCGCCTGCGGCCGTGCACGCCGCCCTCGACCGTGATCGCGACCCGCTCGGCGTCCACCAGCAGCGCCGGCAGGCGTCCGGCGGCCTCCTCCGCCTGCCGGACCTGGAGCAGGCCGCCGCTCACCCGAGCCGCCCCGCGAGCCTCCCGACGATGTCCGACAGCGCGACGCCCTCGGCGCGGGCGGCGAAGGGCGGCGCGCCGCGGCGAACGCCGCCCGCCCCGCCGCGCCCGCGCGCGCGGCGCCAGCATCAGCGCCGGCGCCGCGCGCGGACCGGGTCCCCACGCCACATGCCGCTTGATCGCCGTCTCGGACGCGCTCTCGGGGCGCGCCTCGCGCACCAGCCGGACGATCGCGTCGACCACCGCGTCGCCCACCGGCAGCCGCCTGACCAGCGACTGCGCCTCGATCAGCTCGTCGGACCGGAGCACCGCCGACGGCGGCACCCGCGCCTGCCCGGTGGTCGCGATCAGCATCGCCCGCTCGTCGATCGCCGCCGGGTAGGTGAGGTCGATCTGCAGCAGGAACCGGTCGAGCTGCGCCTCCGGCAGCGGGTAGGTGCCCTCCTGCTCGATCGGGTTCTGGGTCGCCAGCACGTGGAACGGTCGCGGCAGCGGCCGGTCCACGCCCGCCACCGCCACCCGCCCCTCCTGCATCGCCTGCAGCAGCGCCGACTGCGTGCGCGGACTGGCGCGGTTGATCTCGTCGGCCATCAGGAACTGGCAGAACACCGGTCCCGGCACGAACCGGAACGAACGCCGTCCGGATCCGCCGCGCTCCACCGGGTCCTCGTCGAGCACCTCGCTGCCGATGATGTCCGCCGGCATCAGGTCGGGCGTGAACTGCACCCGGCGTGCCGACAATCCCAGCACCTGCCCGAGCGTCTCCACCAGCAGCGTCTTGCCGAGGCCGGGCGCACCCACCAGCAGCGTGTGGCCGCCCGACAGCAGGCTCACCAGCGCCTGCTCGACCACCAGCTCCTGGCCGAAGATCACCGCTTGCACCGACCGGCGCACGCTCGCGAGCCGTTCGGCCAGCCGGTCCGCCTCCTGCACGGGTGCGGGGATCGGTTCGTCCAGATCGTTCGGTGTCATTCCACCCGCCTGTTCGTCGCCGCGGCAATCTGCCACGTCCGGGGCTTTCATCAAGCCGAGCCGGCTCCCTATATCCCGATCGCACCGGTCAGGGAGGCGAGGAGAGTTGGAGGATGGCAAACTCGACGGCGTTCCCGTGATGCGTTCCGCCGGAGCCGCCGCCCTCGGGATGCGGCAGGATGCCGGGCGTCACGAGACGCGCGCGAACGCCGACCGGCATCGGGTGGAGTGCGGCGACCTGCCGTTCCTGGTCCAGCGCGACGGCACCTGGCTCTATCGCGGCTCGCCGATCCTGAGGAAGGAGCTCGTCTGTCTGTTCTCCAGCGTGCTCAAGCGCGACGAGACGGGCGCCTACTGGCTCGAGACCCCAGCCGAACGTGGCCGGATCGAGGTCGAGGACACGCCCTGGCTCGCCGTCGAGCTCGATTGGCGCGGTGCGGGCGCCACCCAGGTGCTGTCGTTCCGGACCAACGTCGACCAGGTGATCGTCGCCGGCGACGAGCACCCGCTGCGCATCCGCCACGACCACTCCAACTGCGCGCCGACGCCCTACATCCATGTCCGCGGGCTCGGACCCTGCGCCGTCGAGGCGAGGATCGCGCGCCCGGTCTACTACGAGCTGGCCGCCCTCGCCGAGCCCGGCACCTGCGCGGGCCGGCCATGCTACGGCGTGTGGAGCTCCGGGCGCTTCTTCCGCATCGGCGACAGGCTGCCAGGCGAAGCCTGACCCTCGACGCGTGCAGGACGCTCGCCCAGGACCGGAGCGGGACGCCGCTCTCGCCGATCCCCCCGCCCTGCGCGATCGCCTCGAGCGCGCGCTCGCCGGCATCGATCCCTCGCCGCCGATCGCCGGCACTCGTGCGTCGGCTCGCGCGAGCGTCCTCGTTCCCGTCGTGCTCGCGCGCGAGCCCTTCCTGCTGCTGACCCGCCGGTCGCCGGCGCTTCGCCGCCACCCCAATCAGGTCAGCTTCCCGGGCGGCCGGGTCGAGACGGATCTCCTCGTGCGCCTCGCGGAGGTCGCCGAGATCCTGGTGCTGCCGTTCGCCAACCTGCTCGACCCGGGCGCCGCCCGTCGCGAACGCGCGTGCCTGCGCGGCATCTGGCATGAATACTGGGTCTGGCATCATCCCGACCACCTGATCTGGGGCGCGACCGCCGCGATCCTCTCCAGCCTGGCCGATCGGTTGCGCCGACAGGCATAGGCGGACGCCATCCATGCGCACCGACATCGACCCGGCACTCGCACGGCTCTGGGACGCGCTGCCGGACGCGAGGCTGGTGGGCGGCGC
>CAXTUK010000323.1:2909-3193 GCA_964247395.1 uncultured Acetobacteraceae bacterium | reverse complement strand
GTCGAAGGTGGCGATGAGCAAGGGCAAGACCGCCTACGAGTCGCGGCGTGCGGCGGAAGCGGGCATGTCGCTCGACGCGTGGCTCAGGAAGAAGACGCGCGACGCGTCGCCGGCCGTGCAGAGCGCGCCGAGCCGGAAGGAGAGCGCGCGGCGGGGCTTGATGTCGCGGCTGCTCGACCGGGCGCACAAGCCGCTCTGATCTTGGTTTGCGATTTACGCCAAGTTCCGGCGAGACTGGTTATTTGTTGGCGAGAGACGGCGAGGAATCGCTGGACTACTGTCGG
>CAXTUK010000323.1:0-2899 GCA_964247395.1 uncultured Acetobacteraceae bacterium | reverse complement strand
ATCTGAGCCTGAGCTGGCGATTGGCACAGGCCCTGCTCTACTCTCCTCGCCGGCCATGCCGACCGGTTCGAGGAGAAACATAAATGGCCAACATCGTCAGCCACCCCGCTTTCACCGCCGTCGCACGCCGCCAAGGCCTTGGCGAGCCGCACAGCCATTTCGGGCGGATCCTGCTCGCGGCGGCTGCTCCCGTCCTGGTGGTGGGACTGGCCTGGGGCATGGTCGACGCGCTCGCCTTCACCCAGAGCAGCCTGATGGGCCTCTACTCCGCCACCGCGTCCTTCGCCTGACGCCGTTCGGCCAGCAACCCATGCACCCGGAGATGATGGCGGAACTGGTAGTAGGTCAGGCCGAGGCTGGCGGCCGCACGCTTCTGGTTGAAGCGATGGGCGGCCAAAGCCTCGCGCAGCAGCTTCGCCTCGAAGGCGCGGGTGGCGCCGAGGAAGTCGCCGACCGGCGCCGCCACGATCTCGAGTGGCGCCGCCGCTCGGGTCGGAGGCGACAGGTCGATGTCGGGCGCCGGCCGTCCGCGTGCGAACGGGTCGATCACCACGCGGTCGAGCATGCGGTCCGGCCGTTCGGCGCGGGCGACGCTCCGCTCGACCACGTTTCGCAGCTCGCGCACGTTGCCCGGCCAGTCGTGCGTCAGCAGGTCCGCCTCGGCCCGCGGCCCGAAGCCCGGGAAGAAGGCGCGCCTGAGCTCGCTGGTCATCCGACGGGCGAAATGCTCGGCGAGCAGCATGATGTCGGGTTGGCGCTCGCGCAGCGGCGGCACCTCGACGACGTCGAAGGCGAGCCGGTCGAGCAGGTCGGCCCGGAACCGGCCGGACGAAGCGAGGCCGGGGAGGTCGGCGTTGGTGGCGGCGATCAGCCGCACGTCGACGTGCACCGTCTCGTTGCCGCCCACCCGCTCGAAGGTGCCGTATTCGACCACGCGGAGCAGCTTCTCCTGCACGGCGAGCGAGGCGGTGGCGATCTCGTCGAGGAACAGGGTGCCGCCGTCGGCGATCTCGAAACGCGACGCGCGCCGGCGCTGGGCGCCGGTGTAGGCGCCGGCCTCGTGGCCGAACAGTTCGCTGTCGAGCAGTTGTTCGGAGAGGGCGGCGCAGTTGAGCTTGATGAACGGCCGGTCCCAGCGCGGCGACAGGTAGGTGAGGCGATGGGCCACGAGCTCCTTGCCGGTGCCGCGTTCGCCGATGACCAGCACCGGCCGGTCGATCGCCGCGGCCTGGCTGACATGGGCGAGCATGGCAAGGAAGACAGGCGCCGAGCCGATCGGCGTCGACGGCTCGCGCTCGGTGGCGGATTTGGCCATTCCGCGGTCGTTCCCGCCAGTTTCGACGAGTCCCTAGCAATCGACAGCCGCGTCCCGCAAGCGGCGGCCGAGGAGACCAGGTCATGAGCATCTTTTCCCGACTGGCCGACATCGTGAACTCGAACCTGAACGCGATCCTCGCGGAGGCGGAGGATCCGGAGAAGATCATCCGCCTGGTCATCCAGGAGATGGAGGACACGCTGGTCGAGGTGCGCAGCCAGGCCGTGCGCGCGATCGCCGACCGCCGCGAGCTCGAGCGGAAGGCCGAGGCCATGCGGCGCGAGGAGGCGGAATGGCAGCGCCGCGCCGAGCTGGCGCTCACCCGCAACCGCGAGGATCTGGCGAAGGCGGCGCTGCAGGCCCGGGTCAATGTCGAGCGGGCGCGCGAAGCGCTCGAGCGGCAGGTCGCGTCCGTCGCCGCGGGGCTCGACCAGCAGAACGACGACATCGGCAAGCTGCAGGCCAAGCTCGCCGACGCGCGCTCCCGTCAGCGCTCGCTCGCGACCCGGCACAAGGTCGCCAACGGCCGGCTCAAGCTGCGGCAGAAGCTGCATGACGAGCGGATCAGCGACGCCTTCTCGCGCTTCGAACAGGTCGAGCGTGCGCTCGACGAGGCGGAGGGCCGGGTGGAGGCCTACGATCTCGGACGCGGCAGCGCCGCCGCACGGCCGACGCTCGAACAGGAACTCGCCGGGCTCGAGACGGAGGCCGCCGTCGAGGACGAGCTGGCGGCGATGAAGCAGCGGCTTGGCAATCGACTGGCGGTGCCCGACAAGTCGGAATGAGCGATGGGCGGGATCGCAAGCGATGGACGATGATCTGGTCGCCATATTCCTCTTCGTGCTCGTGCTGGTGGGCATGCTCCAATGGTTTCGCCTGCAGCGCGCACGGGGCAGCGGCCTCGGTGGCGCCGATCAGCAGGCGCTCGAGCGGGCGCTCGACCAGGCGCGACGGCTGGAGGAGCGGATCGAGAGCCTCGAGCGCGTGCTCGACGAGGACATGCCCGGATGGCGCCGGAAGGTGTCGGCATGAGGTGGGGGGTCCTGCTTGCGTGCATTATCGTCGCGGGCCGCGCCGGCGCCACGACGCCGGGCGACCGGCTGACGTTCGACCGGCATTGCGCCTCCGACGACGGCGCGGTCTCGATCCTGCCGGACCCGTTGCTCACGCACGCGGTCTCGATCGAGGGCGACACCGGCGGCGTCGGCACCGATCCCGGGGGAACGGTGACGGTCACGGGCGCCTGTCATGATGGCGGTTCGCTCACCATCCGGGTGCCGCCGGCGATGCCGGTCGCGATCAATGCGGGCGGTTTCGGCGATCTCCGCCTCGGCGACCTGCAGGGCCATGTCACGGCCGCGCTGCGGGGTGACGGCTCGCTCGACGCGGGACAGCTCGCGGGCGGGATCGGGCTCGACCTGTACGGCTCCGTCGACGGGCATATCGCGTCGCTGTCGGGCGCATCGACGATCAATCTGTTCAGCTCCGGCGACCTGGCGGTCGGAACCATCGACGTGCCGGCGCTCCGGCTCACCGAGACCAGCTCCGGCGACATCGGCATTGGCGGCGGCCATATCAGCCGGC
>CAXTUK010000322.1:0-3197 GCA_964247395.1 uncultured Acetobacteraceae bacterium | reverse complement strand
AGGTGACGGTCGGATATTTCTCGGTCTCGGCCATCCGAAGCTGGCGCAGCCCCGCCCGCGACACGACCTCGCCCAGCAACTCGTCCATCGGCAGCGGCTCGAACAGCGCTCCCATCGGCCCGGCCAGCGCCGTGCCGTAGCGGGTCATCCCGACCGCCCCCGCCAGCCGGATCACCCGCCCGCGCTCGAACCCCTCGAAACCGGCCTCCAGCAAGGCGGACAGGATCTCGCGCACCCGGTCGGCCCGGAAGTTGAAGCAGAGCAGCCCGTCGCCGTCGCGCATGCCCGCGTAGGCGCCCAGCACCGACGGCTCGACGAACTCGTCGGTCCTGCCTCCCGCCGACAGCGCCGCCCCGGCGTCCGCATGGCGCTCGCCCGCCCCGTCGACCATCAGGTCGTAGGCGCGCCTTACCCGCTCCCACCTCAGATCGCGATCCATCGCCCAGTAGCGTCCGCACACCGTCGCCAGCGTCGCGCCGGCCGGCAACGCCTCGGCCAGCCTGCGCAGGAAATCCCGCGCCCCGTCCGGCGCGGTGTCTCGCCCATCGGTCCAGGCATGAAGCACGACCTCCACGCCGGCCGCCCGGACCAGGCGCGCCAGCGCCACCGCGTGGTCCTGGTGCGAGTGCACGCCGCCGTCCGACACCAGCCCCATCAGGTGGCAGCGTCCGCCGGTCCCGCGCAGCCGCTCGCAGAACGCCTGCAGCACCGGCGAACCCGCCAGGCTCCCGTCCTCGATCGCCACGCCGATCCGCGGCAGCTCCTGCATCACCACCCGGCCGGCGCCGATATTGAGATGCCCCACCTCCGAGTTGCCCATCTGCCCATCCGGCAGTCCCACATCGCGCCCGCAGGTGCGCAGGAAGGCGTGCGGCCCGGCCGCCCAGAGCCGGTCGAAATGCGGTGTGCGCGCCTGCCGGACCGCGTTGTCGGCCTCGTCCTCCCGCCATCCGAAACCGTCCAGGATCGCGAGCATCACCGGTCGCATGAGCACTCCAGGATCAGGACTTCTTGCCGTCGCCGGGTCCGGTCGTCCCGGTATGCGACGGAGGATCGCTCGCCGGGAAGGTCCCGTCCATCGCCTCGTCGATCCTCTCCTCGTCGAGGCCCGTCTCCTCGCTCGGCTTCCTCGTGGTGTCCGGCTGCTTCGTGCTCTCGCTCATCGCGACCTCCGGTGGTTGGCGCGCAACCCGACGCGCGCCACCGGGCGGGGGTTTCGGCCGGGCGCCCGATTTCCCACATCATCGCCCTCACCAGGGAGGCCCGCATGGCTGACGGCACGATGCTCAAGGAAGGCGCCATCCATCTCACGGACGCGGAGTGGCGCGCGCGCCTGACCCCCGAGCAGTATCACGTGCTTCGCGAGCACGGCACCGCGCGGGGCGGCGCCCCCCCGCGGACCCCCGCGAAGCGCGCCCCCGGCGGGGGGTGCGCCGCTTGCGGCACCGCGCTCTTCGATGCCGCGGCCAAGTATGAGAGCGGCAGCGGCTGGCCCAGCTTCTTCGAGCCGAGGCCGGGCGCGGTGGCCACCAACGTCGACACCAGCCACGGCATGCGCCGGGTCGAGGTCACCTGCGCTGGTTGCGGCGGCCATCTCGGCCACGTCTTCCCCGACGGACCCGAGCCGACCGGCGAGCGCTTCTGCATGAACGGCGCCGCCCTCGACTTCAGGCCGGAGACGCAGGCTTGAGCGACGCAGGCCTGAGCGACGCGGACCTGAGCGACGAGGACCTCGCCCGCGAGATCGCCGCCCTGCTGGACGGCGAGACCGACCTGGTCGCCAACGCGGCCAACGTCGCCTCGGTCCTCTTCCATCGCCTCGACCGGGTGAACTGGGCCGGCTTCTATTTCAACCGGGACGGCACGCTGGTCCTCGGGCCGTTCCAGGGCCGCCCCGCCTGCGTCCGCATCCCGCTCGGAAGCGGGGTCTGCGGCGCCGCCGCCGAACGGCGCGAAACGATCGTCGTGCCCGACGTGCACGCCTTTCCCGGCCACATCGCCTGCGACGCGTCATCGCGGTCCGAGATCGTCGTCCCGCTGCTCCGGGGCGGCGACCTGGTCGGCGTCCTCGACGTCGACAGCCCCGAACCCGATCGCTTCGGCGACGCCGACCGAAGCCTCCTCGAACGCGTCGCCGACCTGCTGATGGCCGCGTGAGCCGCGTCACCGTCCTCGACCACCCGCTCGTCAGCCACAAGCTCGGTCTGCTGCGCGACCGCCGCACCTCGACCGTCCATTTCCGCCAGGTCACCCGCGAGATCAGCCTGCTGCTCGGCTACGAGGCGACCCGATCGCTCGAACTCGAGCCTGGCACGGTCGACACCCCGCTCGAGCGCGCCGACATCCTGTTCCTGTCGGGCAAGAAGCTCTGCTTCGTCTCGATCCTGCGCGCCGGCGACGGCATCCTCGCCGGCATGCTCGACCTGGTGCCGACCGCGCGCATCGGTCACGTCGGCCTCGCCCGCGACGAGCGCAGCCTCCGTCCGGTCGAATACTACCGCAAGCTCCCCGACGACCTCGACCGGCGCGTCGTCATCGTCGTCGACCCGATGCTGGCGACCGGCCATTCCGCGGTGGCCGCGATCGACATCGTCCGCGCCGCCGGCGCCCGCGAGATCCGCCTCGTCTGCCTGCTCGCCGCCCCGGAAGGCCTCGCGACCCTTGCCGCCGCGCACCCCGACATCGCCGTCACCACCGCCTCGATCGACCGCGGGCTCGACGGGAACGGATACATCCGTCCGGGACTTGGTGACGCTGGCGACCGCCTCTTCGGCACGCGCTGACCGACGAACAGGAGCTTTCCATGACCGATCACGTCTACCGCGTCACCGAAGTCGTCGGCTCGTCGCAGGCCGGCATCGAGGACGCCATCAAGGCGGCCGTCAGCAAGGCCTCCAACACCATCCGCCATCTGCGCTGGTTCGAGGTCGTCGAGACCCGCGGCCAGATCGAGAACGGCAGCATCAACTACTTCCAGGTCACCCTGAAGATCGGCTTCGCGCTCGAGGACGAGAACGTCAGCCTGCAGCCCTGAAGAAGGCGAAGCGGATTGGGGCTCCGCCCCAAGCCCCGCCAGGGGCCGGGCCCCTGGACCGCCAATGATTAGCCTAAGGGAGAGCACGGAAGAGTTTTGGCCGGAAGCACCGCTCTAGCAGGCTGCGGAAATTCACCAACGCCGAGCGATGAACGGCATGTCG
>CAXTUK010000321.1:0-3204 GCA_964247395.1 uncultured Acetobacteraceae bacterium | reverse complement strand
TGCCGTGGCTGATGAAGTTCACCGCGTCGAGCCGGGTCATGTCCTGCAGCTGCAGGAAATAGACGGCATGCGTCTCCCGCTCGCTGAACATGGCGACCAGCACGTTGGCGCCCGTGACCTCGTCGCGCCCCGACGACTGCACATGGATGGCCGCGCGCTGGACCACGCGCTGAAAGGCGGCGGTGGGCTTGGGTTCGCCCGGCCGGTCGGACGCCAGGCCCGACAGGTCCTTGTCGAGGAACTCGGTCAGGTCGGATCGCAACTTGTCGAGGTCGACGCCGCACGCGCGCAGCACGGTCGCCGCATCGCTGTCGTCGGCGAGTCCGAGCAGGAGATGCTCGAGCGTCGCATACTCGTGCCGTCGATCACTGGCGAGCGACAGGGCGCGGTGCAGCGTCTGCTCAAGATTGCGTGACAGCATGGATAGCCTTCCTTCGCCCAACTCCCGAACGGACTGCCTCTCGAACGCCCGTCCGCCTGATCACCCGACGCGAAGTCTCCGGCGGGCCTCGTCCGATTGCCAGTGAAATCGAGCGTCGGGTGGCACGTCGACTCGCCGGCTTCGCTAGAAGATGTTCCATTCGGTGCCCGCCGCCAGTCCGCCGGGCCACTGCCGAGGCGATTTCCGCGTCACAGCGATCCGGTCGTCTCAGTAATGCGCACCGGTCTCAATCCTTCTCGCCGGTCTCAATCCTTCTCGATCGTGCATTGCAGCGGATGCTGGTTCTGCCGCGCCAGGTCCATCACCTGTGTGACCTTGGTCTCCGCCACCTCATAGGTGAACACTCCGCATACGCCGACGCCGCGGCGATGCACGTGCAGCATCACGCGCGTCGCTTCCTCGCGCGTCTTCTGGAAGAAGCGCTCGAGAACGTGCACGACGAACTCCATCGGAGTGTAGTCGTCATTGAGCATCAACACCTTGTACATCGCCGGCTTGCGCGTCTTCGGACGCGACTTCACCACGACGCCCGTCGCCGGACCGTCGTTGCCGCGCTTGTCGGTGTCGCTCATCGTGCTGCGGTCCTGCGGGCCGGGCGGGATGCTGTCATGGAGCCACCATATCGGTTTGCCGGGTCGGAGTGAAAGTGCGGCGAGGGCGGCCGGACGTCGCGCATGTGATCATATCCCAACTCGTCAGGCCAAGTGGTTAACCGGCCTCAGTTCTTATGGTCCTTTGCTGGACCAGGCCCGAACTTTCGGTTATCCCGGACATCAAGCGGGGGCGGGGTGCGTCGGATGGGACCAGGCTTGAAGAGCGTCGTGCGCACCCGAAGGATGTCGGAGCGCTCGCGCCGATGGTTGGTCCTCGCCTTCGGCCTCGGCTTCGCGCCGGCCTGCGCGCACGCCCAGTATCGCGGCGAGATCAGTTCGGTCGTCCTCGACGCGAGCACCGGCGCCGTTCTGCAACAGGATGCTCCGACGCTGGAGCGGTTCCCGGCGAGCCTGACCAAGCTGATGACGCTCTACATGGTCTTCGAGGCGCTCCGTGACCGGCGCGTCACGCTCGATCAGGCGGTCCCGGTGTCGGAATACGCGGCCAGCGTCGAGCCGTCCAAGCTCGGATTGCTGCCCGGCACCTACATCACGGTCGAGCAGGCGATCCTCGCACTCGTGACCAAGTCGGCCAACGATGCCGCCACCGCGCTCGGCGAGATGCTGGGCGGCGACGAGCAGCGCTTCGGCCAGATGATGACGCTGCGCGCCCGCGCGCTCGGCATGAGCCAGACCACCTTCCGCAACGCATCCGGCCTGCCCGATCCCGACCAGATGACCACCGCAAGCGATCTCGCCCTGCTCGCCCGCCATCTGATCGCCGATTTCCCCGACCAATACCACTATTTCAGCGTGGCGGGCTTCTGGTTCCATGGTCGGATCGTGCCGAACCATGACGGCATGCTGCGCTCCTATCCAGGAGCCGACGGCTTGAAGACCGGTTTCACCGACGCGGCGGGCTGCAACCTCGTCACCTCGGCCGTGCGCGGCAACGTCCGGCTGATCGGCGTGGTGCTCGGGGCGCAGAACAATGGCCAGCGCGCCGCGGTGATGACGGCGCTGCTCAACCAGGGCTTCGCGCAGGAGGGCGTCCCGGTGCCGCCGCCGAGCGCCGGCTTCGAGGGCGCGTTCCGCCACCACCGCGCCCTGCTGGTCGCCGACGATCTCGTCGTCCGGGAGGCCGGACCGATCTCGCACGGTCGTCATCATCTCGCGCGCGCAGGACGCCACGTGCTGCGCATGCAGGCGGCGGTCTCGGAAGCGGTCTCGCGCCGCGGCACTACGCGGGTCCATCTGGTGCGCGCGACGAGGATCCTCGGCCGTCACCATGCGCGACGCATGAGTGCCGCGATCCGCACCGACCCGGCAGCCTGACCGCTTCCTTGCGCAAAGGGCGGCGCGGTCACATCCTCTGACGCTTCGGGCCACGCCGGGTCGCACGTTCCGGGGCGTTCGGCCGGCGAGCGGAGTTCGAGAGCTTCATGGACGGCGAGGTCGAGGGGCGGCGAATCATCATCCACGCCCAGAGCGATTTCGAGGGAATGCGACTCGCCGGCAAGCTTGCCGCCGAGACGCTCGACATGATCACCCCTCGCGTGCGCGCGGGCGTCACCACCGGCGAGCTCGACCGGCTGATCCACGAGTTCACCGAGGCCAGGGGGGCGATCCCCGCCACGCTCAACTACCGCGGCTACCCGAAATCATCCTGCATCTCGATCAACCACGTGGTCTGCCACGGCATCCCCGGCGAACGGAGGTTGCAGGAGGGGGACATCCTCAACATCGACGTCACCTCCATTCTCGACGGCTGGTATGGCGACACCAGCCGCATGTTCACCGTGGGCCCGCTGTCGCGCCGCGCCGCGATGATCGTCGACGTGACCTATGAGGCGCTGATGCGCGGCGTCGAGGTGATCCGGCCCGGCGCCACGCTGGGCGACGTCGGCCAGGCCATCCAGACCTTCGTCGAGCAACGCCGCTTCTCGGTGGTGCGCGACTTCTGCGGCCATGGCATCGGCCGCTCCTTTCACGCGCCGCCGAACGTGCTGCATTTCGGCAAGCGCGGCGAGGGGCCGGTGCTCAGGCCTGGCATGTTCTTCACCGTCGAGCCGATGGTCAACGCCGGGCGGCCGGAGGTGAAGATCCTCGACGATGGCTGGACCGCCGTCACCCGCGACCGCAGCCTGTCGGCCCAGTTCGAGCACATGG
>CAXTUK010000320.1:0-3205 GCA_964247395.1 uncultured Acetobacteraceae bacterium | reverse complement strand
CACCACCGCGCCACTCTTCGACACCACGCCGAGGGCGGCGAACCGGCCTGGTGCCAGGGAGGTCGCCAGCCCGAGGACCCGCGCGCAATCGTCCGGCAGTTCGGGACGGACCAGACCTGCGAGCACGTGGAGCGAGACGGCAGCGGCCTGCAGCTCGGTCGTCTCGACCGCCACATAGTCCGACAGGATCACTTCGACCCGTCTCGCGCTCAGGTCAACCTGCTGCCGATAATCGTTCCAGGCGAGCAGCGACGCGCTCACCGCGAGGGGCAGGATCGCCAGAAGGATCGCGACGATGATCCGGGTGCGGACAGAGGAGCGCGTCCAGATGGGCGGCCCGTTGCCTGCCGACTCACTTCGCCGGGTCGCGGTCATCCTCGATGAGACGAAGAAGTTCCTCCGGAACCGGCTCCTTCGCCACGTCGTCGAAGAGCTGGTGCAATCCGCGTTGCAGCCAGACGTCGAACGCCCCGCCCGTCCGCCTCACGGGCGGGCGGGGCGGACGGTCCACATTGTCCTTCTTGGTCGGCATGAGGATGAAGTTCATGACCCGTTCGGCTTCCACGGCGTGGCCGGAGAACCACGCCGGAGACTTCCAGGAGATCGTCTAGGCGGAGACGGCAATCGACCCGATCGCGACGGACCCGGACGCCACGCGCCCGGAAGTTCCGGTCCTGCGCTCGACCTTCTCGCCCATCAGCCATGTCTCGAGCTGCCGCCGTGCGCGGAACACCCGGCTCTTGGCGGTGCCGACCGCACAACCCGTCGCCTCCGCGAGCGCCTCGTAGCTCATGCCATGCACGACCACCATCACCAGGGCTTCGCGCTGATCGGGCGGCAGTCGCGTCATCGCCTTGCCGAGGTCCTTCAACGCCAGCCTGTCCTCGTGCGGCGCCTCGGTGGCGAAGGCAGACGACGGCACGTCGTCGATGTCCGTGGTGTCGCGACGCTTGCGTAGATTGGAGATGAAACGGTTCCGAAGGATGCGGTGCATCCACGCGGCGAAATTGGTGCCCGGGATGAAGCTGGACTGCGCCGACAGCGCGTTGCAGACCGCGTCCTGGACCAAGTCCTCGGCCGCCGCCCGGTTGCGCGTCAACGCAAGGGCCTGGACCCGAAGCTTCGGCAGGATCGTGATGATCTGGTCGTGGAACACGGTGGCCATCGGAGGTTCCTGCTGTCGTGACTGTTGCTCGACCAATGAAGCTCCTCGCCGGATGGTTGCGATCCCGCCCTCACGAAAGCGGGTTTCCGGCTCACGAAAGCGCGATTCAGCCCGCGCCGGCCTGCGCCTCCGCCACGCGCCTGGCCAGCAGCACGCGCGCTCGCGACACGCGCGCCTTCATGGTGCCGACGGGAACGCCGCAGATCGAGGCCGCCGTCTCGTGACTGAGCTCCTGGGCGCCGACCAGCACCAGCGCCTCGCGGAGCAGCGGCGGCAGATCGAACAGCAGCCGTTGCAGGTCCGACACCTCGCCGCGGCTCACCTGACGCGGCGCCTCGATCTCGGACTGGTCGCCGCGCTGGGACAGGATCTGCCGTTCCCGCTTTCGACGTCTGGCGCTCTCGAAGAACGCGTTGCGCTGGATGGTGAACAGCCAGGCCTTGAAGTTGGTTCCAGGGCGGAACTGCTCCAGCGCGCCGAGCGCCCGCAGGACGGTGTCCTGCACGAGGTCGTCGGCCATCGTCGCGTCGCGGGCCAGGAAACGTGCGAAGGCGCGCAGGTCGGACAGATGCGTCGTCAGCTGGCGCCTGAGCTCCGCCAGTTCCGAGGCCGTGGGCGGCCCGCAATCCGTCGTGTCTCCCGAGCCTGCCGGCGACTGGCCCTTTGCTTCGGCGCTCAAGCTGCTATCGCTAGGCATTATCGGCCCAGGCTCGACGGATCGGGTGGGAACGGAGGCACTTCTGCGATGACAAGCTCCTGGCGCGACGATCTGATCAGGGCCCTTCCCTATGCCCGCAGATATGCGCGCGCGCTGTCGGGAAGCCAACCACGCGGCGACCTGCTCGTGGCCGAAAGCCTGCGTGAGACCCTCACCCTTGCCGCCGGCGACGGAGGCGCCAGGCAGGCGCTCTACGCCCGCATCACCGCCCGCTACGACCAGGGCGACGGCGCCGAGCCCGAGGAGGGCCTGTCGGGAACGCAACGACAGCTGCTGCTGCTGACCACGCTGGAGGAACTGCCGCTCGGGGAGGCCGCGCTGATCGTCGGCATCCGGGAGGAGCGCGCATTGCAACTGCTGGCCGTCGCGCGCGACCAGCTCCGCGCCGCCGCCGCCGCCGACGTCCTGATCATCGAGGACGAACCGATCATCGCGATGGACATCGAGGAGCTGGTGCAGAACTGCGGCCATCGCGTCGTCGGCGTCGCCAGCAGCGAGGAGGAAGCCGTCCGCATCGCCGAAACCACCCGTCCGGGCCTCATCCTGGCCGACATCAATCTCGGCCAAGGCGGCGACGGCGCCCAGGCGATCAGCCAGATCATGCGTCACCATCGGGCTCCGGTGATCTTCGTCACCGCCTATCCCGAGCGCCTGCTGACCGGCGAGGCGCTCGAGCCGGCCTTCGTCATCACCAAGCCGTTCGAGCCGCTCACGCTCGCCATCGCCACCTACCAGGCGGTCACCGGGGGCGTCACCCTGGCCTGAGGCTCGCCTTGTCCCGACCCGGAACCCGCCCGCGACGGGACACGTTCGCTCGTTCGACGTCACGCGACCAGTGAAGGGAACCTGATGGACACGATTCCGGTGGAACGGTCCGCGCGCACGCTCGCCGCCAGGCTGCCGTTCCGGCTCCGCGAGGTCGCGGCCGATCCCGCGACGGAGCTCTCCGCCGCGTTCGCCGAGGCCGCGGAAGCCGGCTTCGACGCAGTGCTGCTTCCCTGCCCCACCCACTCCGAACACGGCGTTCCCGCCGACGCCTCGCGTGCGTCCGCACCCTTCGGCGGGGGTCCGATCGAGACCGTCGCGTCCACCATCGCCGCGTCCGCGCCGCGACCGGGCTCGCCGTCATCGTCGATCTGCCCGTCGGCGTCGTCGCCGCGCATTCGCCGCTGCATCGCGCGTCCCCGGAGCGCTTCGTCCCGATCGACGAGACCGGCCGTCTCGACCCGCGCCCGCCCCTCGAGCTCGACCGCGTCCACGTCCGGCTGACCGGCGCCGCGGCCATCGCGCGCTACGCCGCCACCCTCGGCGCCGTGCTGGCC
>CAXTUK010000319.1:0-3220 GCA_964247395.1 uncultured Acetobacteraceae bacterium | reverse complement strand
AGACCGAGCCAGAATGCGGCGCCAAGACCGAGCCGGCCGGGCAGGTGCTGAGCGCCGAGGCGGGCGGCGGCGAGCACGAGAGGGGGCACGACGGAGGCGGCGAGCAGCATGAGGTTCGGAGTCGGCCGGACCAGCGAGAGGACCAGAAGGGTTGCCGTGGGCACGGCGGCGAGCAGCGCCGGCCAGGCGCCGAGGCCGAGCAGCAGCATCGGTGTCCGGGAGACGAGGCGGTTGGGAGCGTGGCTGAGGAAGCCGAGACAGGCGCAACCGAGCAGCGACGCCAGCGCGAGCGCCGCCGGAACAGGATCCGGTTTCATGCGCGGAGGTGAAGGCTGTCGAGATAGTCGCGGGCGATCCTGGCGGGCGGGTCGCCGTAGGCGGCGGCGCGGGCGTTGAGCCGTTGCAGGACGGTGCGGGTCAGGGTGGCGAAGACCGGCGCGAGCCAGCCAGGAAGTTCGGGGTATGACGCGAGCGTCGCCGCGCGCACGACCGGCGCCGGGGCGTAGACGGTCTGGGCGTGTCTGGGGTCGGAGAGGAGGACGAGCGGGAGAAGGGCGAGCGCGCCGTCGGTGGTGTAGGCCATGGTGGCGTCGACGCCCGAGATGTCGTCGGCGGCGGCGCGCTCGGTGGCGGCGGTGTCGCCGCCGGACAGGACCAGGAGCTGGGCCTGGGAGAGGGTGAAGCCGTAGGCGTGCTCGAAGAGCGGCAGGGCGGCGGGACTCTCGACGAATTCGGACGATGCCGCGAGCCGGAGACGCATCCCGTCGTGCAACGCTCGGGCGAGATCGTCGAGGGTGGCGATGCGGGCGTCGGCGGCGAGCGGCCTGACGACGGCGATCGCCCAGCTGTTGTCGGCGGGTGCGGCCTGCAGCCACACGATGCCGTTGGGCGCGTCGAGACGGCGGTCGAGCGCCAAGCCGCCGCCCGCGTCGCGGAACGCCGGATCGGCTCCGCGGTGGAAGAAGATGGCGCCGTTGCCGGTGTATTCGGGATAGATGTCGATCTGGCCGGCACGGAGCGCCGCACGGACGAGCGAGGTGGGGCCCAGGTCGGTGCGGTCCGTGACCGGAACGTCGTGCGCGCGGAGCACATCGATGATGAGCGCGCCGAGAATGGCGCCTTCGGTGTCCATCTTGGACGAGACCACGATCGTGGGGCTGGCAGCGTCGGTCAGCAGGAATGCGGCGGCGAGGAGCGTGAGGCGGGTCGTCCGGGCGCTAGCCATGAAGACGCGAGATCGGGTCCCAGACGATCGCGGTCTGCTGAACGGGACTGCCACCGACGCGCGTCATGGATCGCATGACGGCCTTGCCGCCCAGACGCTCGTAGAACCAGCGGCTCGGGTTGTCCGACAGCACCCAGAGGAAGACCGACCGGCAGCGAAGCGGCGGTCGAGCAAGCAGGCTTGCGGCGCCTTTGATAAGATGGCGGCCGATCCCGCGCTCGCGCCAGTCGTCGAGCACATAGAGGGTCTCGACCTCGCCGTCCGCCAACGCGTTGCCACGGGCGCGGCCCGCGGTTACGAAGCCGACCGGTTCGTCCGCGCCCTCGGGCTGGGCGACGAGGACGGCGTGGCCGTGGCGGATCGAGGCCTCGTAATGCGGCGCGATCCGGCTCGCGCGCATGTCGGTCAGGGTGCGGGCGGGGATAATGCCGGCGTAGGCGCTTCGCCAGGCCTCGACGTGGACACGCGCGATGGCGGTCGCGTCGGCGGAACGTGCCGGGCGGATGCCGAACAGGAGGTCGGAGGGATCGCGAGGCTCCATGCCGGGAGGATGGGCGTGGCTCGACGGGCACGCAATCACTCTGTGGGGTGTCAGGCTGTGTCTTGCCTTTCGGAGGGCCGGCTCGACGCGAATAACGCAAGAGCGGGTTATCAGGCGATGTGATACTGGCGGCTTTCTGCCCAACCGGCTCCGGGGCCAGGGTTCAGGCGGTGGAAGTGCTGCGGAGCGAGAATTGGACCGTTTCCAATGTCGTCAGATCAAGACGTTGCGAGACCAAGTCGATATCGAAGCCGACGATCTCACCTTCCGCATCGACATCGACGTTCAGACCCGAGGCAACGGTCGCCTGCACCGCATTAGACCCGATCATTACCCAGCAGTTCTCAAAGTCGCGCGGGTCCGGGGCAGCCGGCCCCGGCGGGGTCCAGGTGCAGCGCCCCTGGGTTCCTGCCCGAGACGCGAGAGAAGGCGACGGACCTGGATCGTGGCGTGATGACGCGACAGGCCGGTACGGATCACGACGTCGGCGCGGGCGCGTCGTTCGTGGTCGGTCATCTGACGGCCGATGAGCTGCTCGGCCTGCGCGGGGGTCATGGCGCGGCGGAGCCGGATGCGGTGGCGCTGGGCGGCGCGGGAAGCGGAGACGGTCGCGACGAGGTCGCAGGCAAGGTCGCCGCCACCCTCGAACAGCAGCGGGACGTCGAGCACCGCGAGGCTGGCGCCGCGGGCGCGGGCGCGGGCGAGGAAGCGGGCCTGCTCGCGCCGGACCAGGGGATGGATGATCCGCTCCAGGGCGGGGAGCAGCGACGGGTCGTCGGCGATGGCCTGGCGGAGACGGGCGCGGTCGACGGCGCCGTTCCTGACGGCGTCGGGACGCAGGCGGCCAATCGGAGCGACGGCCTTGCCGCCTGGTCCCTGCAGGGTGTGCACGGCGCGGTCGGCGTCGAAGACGGGGATGCGGGCGCGGCGGAACAGGGCGGCGACGGTCGACTTCCCCATCGCGATGCCGCCGGTCAGGCCGACGATCTGCACGCGGCGCTGCGACCGGGTTCAGGTGGGCGGTTCAGTTGGGCGGGATGTCGATCGCGATGCGGGCGCGCACGGCCGCGTCGATCTCTGGTTCGACGCCGAACCAGTCGGTGAAGCCGGGGCGTGCCTGATGGAGCAGCATGCCGAGGCCGTCGATGGTGCGCAGACCGCGCGCGGTCGCGTCGGCCAGCAATCGGGTCTGCAGGGGCACGTAGACGATGTCGTTGACGACGAGACTCCCGGGGGCACGGTCGAGCTCGATGGGCGAACCGGGCGCGCCGTCCTCCGGGTCGGAGGCGTTGCCGCCGGAGAGACCCACGGAGGTGGTGTTGACCAGGAGCGCGTGGTCGGCGAGTGCATCCTCGCGCTGGTCCCAGGGGATGATCTCGAGTCCCGGGAGCTGGTCGGCGAGGGCGCGGGCGCGCTGCTCGGTGCGGGTGGCGATGCGGCCCACGACACCTTCG
>CAXTUK010000318.1:0-3231 GCA_964247395.1 uncultured Acetobacteraceae bacterium | reverse complement strand
GGACGCGGCCGATGATGTTGCCGAGCAGGCCGGCGTGGGCGGGCAGGTGCTTGGCGACGCCCTCGGTGCTGGCGTGGGCGCGGTGGGCGGCGGAGAAGGCGTCGTTGACGTAGATGTCGGCCAGCGACGCCAGCGCGCGCGCCATGCCGGGGTCGTTGGCTTCCTCGCCCGGGTGGTAGCGGGTGTTCTCGAGCACCAGGACCTCGCCGTCGTTCAGCGCGGCGACGGCCTGCTCGGCCACCGGGCCGATGCAGTCGTCGGCGAAATGGACCGGATGGCCGAGGACCTGCTCGAGCGCGACACGGACCGGGCCGAGCGACATCTCGGGAACGCGCTGGCCGCGCGGGCGGTCGAAATGGCTGACCACGATCACCCGGGCGCCGGCGTCGGCGAGCTCGCGGATGGTGGGGGTGAGGCGTTCGAGGCGGGTGAGGTCGGTGATCCGGCCCTCGCGCAAGGGAACGTTGAGGTCGGCGCGCAGCAGCACGCGCTTGCCCGCGACCGCGAGCTGGTCGAGGGTCCGGAACGCGGTCGGCATGGCTCAGATGGCGCCGAACACGGCCGCGGTGTCGGCCATGCGGTTCGAGAAGCCCCACTCGTTGTCGTACCAGCCGCAGACGCGGATCAGCTTGCCGCCGTCGATCGACGCGGTCTGGGTGGCGTCGAACGAGCAGGAGGCGGCGACGTGGTTGAAGTCGCTGCTGACCAGCGGGTCGGTGGAATAGGCGAGGATGGGACGGAGCGGGCCGTCGGCGGCGGCCTTGAAGGCGGCGTTGACCTCTTCCTTGGAGCCCTCGCGCCGGACGACGACGTCGAGCGAGACCAGCGAGACGTTGGGCGTGGGCACGCGGATCGCGGTTCCGTCGAGCTTGCCCTTGAGTTCGGGGAGCACCAGGCCGATCGCCTTCGCGGCACCCGTGCTGGTGGGGATCATCGACAGGGCGGCCGCGCGGGCGCGGTGCAGGTCCTTGTGCAGCGTGTCCACGGTGCGCTGGTCGCCGGTGTAGGAGTGGATGGTGACCATGTAGCCGCGCTCGACGCCGAAGGTCTCGTGCAGCACCTTGGCCAAGGGCGCGAGGCAGTTGGTGGTGCAGGAGCCGTTCGAGATCACGGTCATGTCGGACGTGATGACGGAGTGGTTGACGCCGTAGACGACGGTGGCGTCGACGCCGTCGGCGGGGGCGGAGACGAGCACCTTACGGGCGCCGGCGGCGATCAGCTGGGCGGCGGCCTCCTTCCTGGTGAAGAGGCCGGTGCATTCGAGGGCGACGTCGACGCCCTGGTAGGGGACCTTGGCGGGATCGCGCTCGGCGGAGACCTTGATCGGGCCGTAGGTCTTGCCGGCGGCGGTGCGGATGGTGATGCTGTCGCCCTCGACGACAACCTCGCCGGGAAAGCGGCCGTGCACGCTGTCGTAACGGAACAGGTGGGCGTTGGCCTCGACCGAGCCGAGATCGTTGATCGCCACCGGCACGACGTCCTCGCGGCCGCTCTCGCAGATCGCCCGAAGCACCAATCGCCCGATCCGGCCGAACCCGTTGATCGCCACGCTGACGGCCATGACCGCACTCCTTGTTGCGCCGCGGCACGCTAGAGCATTCGGCTCGTCGTGCACAGGGAGGCATTGGCGGCGTGCTTGACGGTAAGGCTTTTTTGCCTTACTGTTTGGCTCCACTTCGGGGGGATGTCATGAGTACGCTCACGGTCACCGCCAAGGGGCAGGTCACGTTGCGCAAGGGTCTGCTGAGCCATCTGGGCGTGCGTCCGGGCGGAAAGGTGACCGTCGAGGAGCGTCCCGATGGCAGGATCGAGATCAGGGCCGAGCGCGCCGGCGGCCGGATCTCCGACGTGTTCGATCTGCTCAGGAGAGAGGGTCCCTCGCTGTCGGTCGAGGACATCGGCGAGATCGCCAGCGAGGACTGGGCCGGGCGGCGGTGAGGATCGCGGCCGGTACCGACGTCCTCGTTCGGGCGATCGTCGGTGACGACGCGCGGCAGGGCAGGATCGCCCAGACGGAATTGGCGAAGGCGGAGATCGTCGCTCTCTCGCTGCCTGCGCTCTGCGAACTGGTCTGGGTGCTGTCGCAGGGCTACAAGATCCCGTCGACGGAGATTTCCGGTGCGATCCGGATCCTGATCGACGCCGCCAACGTCGTGGTGAACCGGCCGGCGGTCGAAGCCGGGCTGGCCGTGCTGGATGCGGGGGGCGATTTCGCGGACGGCCTCATCGCCTACGAGGGAAGGTGGCTCGGCGGGGAGATCTTCGTCTCCTTCGATCGCAGGGCGGCGAGATTGATGCAGGCGCGGGGCGAGGCGGTCAGGCTGCTGTCCTGACGGACCCTCGAAGCCTTGGCGGGGGCGGTCACGCCGGCGGCGCGATGTGCCTGACTGGCTGATGCCTGACGCAGGCGGCGACGTTCTCCGCCGTCAGCCCGACATGGCGACGGAGCTCGTCGTAGCCGCCGCTGGCGCCGAAGTCGTCGAGGCCGATGAAGCGGCCGCGCTCGCCGAGCCAGCGCTCCCAGCCGAAGCCGTGCGCCGCCTCGATGCCGAAGCGGCGGGCGCCCCCCAGCACGCGCGCGCGATAGGCGGCGTCCTGGCGTTCGAACAGCTCCCAGCACGGGAGCGAGACGACGGCGACGGTGATCCGGTCGCGGGCGAGCAGGGCGCGGGCGGCGAGTGCGACCGCGAGCTCGGTGCCGCTCGCGATCAGCGTCGCGTGGCGCGGGCCGTCGGCCTCGACGACGACGTAGCCGCCGCGCACCGAGGCGTTCGGCCCGGGATCGCGCGACAGGCGGGAGGGCGCGGAGGAGAGCATCACCACGCTCGGCCCGTCGGCGCGCCGGAAGGCGAGCTCGAGACACTCCGAGGCCTCGATGGCGCAGGCGGGGCGGAAGACGAACAAGCCCGGCATGGCGCGCAGGCCGGCGAGCTGCTCGACCGGCTGGAAGGCGGCGCCCTCCGCCGACGAGGAGAGCCCGTCGTCGGTGAACAGCTGGACCAGCTTGCGGCCGGTCAGGGCGGCGAGGCGCAGCGCCGGGCGGATGCGGTCGGCGGCGATGGCGGGCGCGACGCAGACCGGCACCAGGCCGCCATGCAGGGCCAGGCCGTTGGCGACGGTCGCCATGCCGTGCTCCTGGCCGCCGCAGGCGAGGTGGCGGCCGCCATAGGCGTCGGGGCCGATCGCGGCGAGGTGGTCGAGCGCCGGACTGGCGCGGGTGGAGGAGAGGAC
>CAXTUK010000317.1:380-3243 GCA_964247395.1 uncultured Acetobacteraceae bacterium | reverse complement strand
CACACTCGGCCCCGGCCGCCGTGCCCCCGCCCCCCCACGACGAGCGCCTCGAGCGCGTGGCGAGATAGAGACCGACCAGGACGATCGCGATCTGCAGGACGCGGACGCTGCGCTCGAGCTGCTCGTGGTCGTGGTGCGCCCGGTCGCGGACCGCCTCGTCGGCATGCGCGCGCCGGGCGAGCTGCTTCATGCCGCCGCCCGCCGGATCGTCCGTCATGCGGGCGGCGTTGGCCTGGGCACGCGCGATCGCGGCGATGGCGGCGGGGGCGTTCGTCGTGGCGGCGATCTGCTCGGCGGCTTCCGACCAGATCGTGCGGCGGACGGATTTGGCCTGGTATTCGTTCCAGAGGTCGCTCGCGGTGATGGTGCGCGCGAGATAGGTGGTCTGCGCGTCGTTGGCGCTCATCTCGACGACGACGGCGATCGAGGCGAGGACCGCGACCAGCACCGCGGCCCGGCGGGTGCCCTTCGGCGGGGGCGCGTGGGCGGCATGCCCGCCATGGCCGTGGGCGTGCTCCAGGCTCTCCTGCGCCATCTCGACATTGTCCATCCTGAACTTCGCTCCATCGATCCCGGCGTCATGGAGTCCCGGCGCCTGGAAATCCGCATACGATGGGCGGTCATGCGCTGAAACGCCCGATCAAAGTCTGGTAGGTTTACTACATTCCGGTGCCCTTGCAGAACAGCAGCCTGATTGGAACGAGCCCGATCGCCCCGTCTGTTTCGACGCCTGGGATCAGTTTGGAAGTTGACACGGACCGAACCTGGTAGTGAAACTACATGAAAGGCCATCGAAACTGGCGTCACTGGGGAAACGAACGGAATGACCAGTAGAATCGGCTACACAGGCCTGATGTCGGCGGCGGCGCTGCTGGCGCTCACGGCCCATGCCCAGGCGGCCTGCCTGATCGGCATGTCCAACTACACGCTGGGCGCCCCCTATTTCGCCGCGCAGGACGCGGAGGCGCACAAGCACGGGGCCGCGATTGGTTGCGCGGTCATCTCGGCCAATGGCCAGAACGATCTCAGCAAGCAGATCAACGACATCGAGGACATGGTGTCGCGGCACGTCACCCTGCTGGTGGTCAATGCGCGCGATCCGGAGGGGTTGGTGCCGGCGGTCAATGCGGCTGCCAAGGCCGGGGTCAAGGTGGTCGCGGTCGATAGCAGCCTCGATCCGAAGGCGAACTACATCACGCTGGTGCAGTCCTCGAACACCAAGAACGGCCAGGGGGTCGGACGCTGGCTGGCGGCGAAGATGGGCAGCACGCCGATGAAGATCGCGCTGCTCAGCGGCGACAAGGGCAACATCGCGGGCCAGGAGCGGCGCGACGGCGTGTTCGCCGGCCTGCTGGAAGGCGAACTCGCAGGCTCGGGCCATGCGGACTTCACGGTGGTCGGCCAGGGCTGGGGCGCCTGGTCGCAGGAGGGCGGGCTGAACGCGATGGAGGATCTGCTGACCGCGCATTCCGACATCAACGTGGTTGTCGGCGAGAACGACAGCATGGTGCTGGGCGCACGCCGCGCGCTCGAGCAGCACCATCGGCTGGACGGCGTGACGCTGGTCGCCGCCGCAGACGGACAGAAGGAGGCGATCAAGCTGATCGAGGATGGCCAGTATGGCGCGACCGGACGCAACGATCCGGTTGTGATCGTCGACACCGCGATCGATGTCGGCATGAAGGCGGTGCACGGCACCCTGCCTGCGGACTTCCCGAAGACCGACTACACGCAGCCGGTCGCGATCACCAAGGCGAACGCCGCGAAGTTCTACAGTCCGACCGCCGTGTTCTGATCGACGTGAGTCTTGGTTCCAAAGGCGCCCGCCTCTGGCGGGGTTCGGGGCAGAGCCCCGATCTTCATTGATTTCCACCCGGCTCGTGTCCTGATGGCAGCGCTCGTCGAGCTCAGAGGCATCAGCAAGCGCTTCGGCGGCGTGGCGGCGCTGAAGTCGGTGGACTTCACGCTCCAGGCGGGCGAGGTGCATGCGCTGCTCGGCGAGAACGGCGCCGGCAAGTCCACGCTGATGCGGGTGCTGGGCGGGGAGATCGCGAGCGATGCCGGAGAGATCCTGCTCGATGGCGCCGTCGTTGCCGTCAGCGGGCCGAAGCAGGCGGCCGAGCGCGGGATCGGAATCATCCATCAGGAGATGGCGCTGGCGCCCGATCTTTCGGTGGCCGAGAACATCTTCATGGGCGAGCTGCCGGGCACGATCTCGTGGCGGAGGTTGCGTCGGCGCGCCGGCGAAATCATCGGGCGGCTCGGCTTCGCGATCGACCCGGCAGCCACCGTGAGCGACCTGAGCGTGGCGCACCGACAGGTGGTCGAGATTGCCAAGGTGCTGTCGCGGCGCGCGCGGATCATCGTGTTCGACGAACCCACCGCCGTGCTCGCGGTGCGCGATGCCGAACGGCTGCTGGGCATCATCGACGGCCTGCGCCGGGACGGCGTCGGGATCGTCTATATCTCGCACCGGCTCGACGAGGTGTTCCGGATCGCCGACCGGATGACGATCATGAAGGACGGGGCGCAGGTCGGCACCGTCAGTCCGCGCGACGTCGAGATCGACGAGGTGATCCGGATGATGGTCGGCCGGACGCTTTCGACCCTGTTCGGCGAGCGCGGCGAACGGTCGCTCGGCGAGGAGGTGCTTCGGGTCGAGGGATTGTCGGACGGACATCGGGTGCGCGACGTGGGGTTCAGCGTGCGCGCGGGCGAGATCGTGGGCCTGGGCGGGCTGGTGGGCGCCGGGCGGACGGAAGTTGCGCGAATGATCTTCGGCGCCGACCGGCGCCGCTCGGGGCGGATCGTGCTACGCGGCCAGGAGGTGCGCATCGGCAAGCCGAAGGACGCGGTGCGGCAC
>CAXTUK010000317.1:0-326 GCA_964247395.1 uncultured Acetobacteraceae bacterium | reverse complement strand
GGTACCCGAGGATCGCAAGACGCAGGGCGCGGTGCTGGATCTGGCGATCCGGGTCAATGCGACGATGGCGAGGCTGGCGCCGCTGACCAATCCGGCCGGCTTCATCCGACGGCGGCAGGAGCGGCGGACGGTCGACCGGCTGGCGTCGGACTTGCGCATCCGCATGTCGGGCATGGAAGCGCCGGTCTCGTCGCTGTCGGGCGGCAACCAGCAGAAGGTGGTGCTGGCGAAGTGGTTCCTGATGGATGGCGCGGTGGTCATTCTCGACGAGCCGACGCGCGGCGTCGATGTCGGCGCGAAGGCCGAGATCTACACGCTGCTGCACC
>CAXTUK010000316.1:0-3248 GCA_964247395.1 uncultured Acetobacteraceae bacterium | reverse complement strand
ATGCCGGTCAGCCTGCTGACCGGCTGGTCGATGCTGGTCGGCAAGGCCGGGGGCTTCGCCCACGCCCCCTGGTACGTGAACGCCATGCAGGGGCTCGCTTTGCTGATGGCGGCGAGCTTCCTGTGGGAGTTCCTCGGACCGTATCGGCGCCTGCGTCGCGCGATCCGGCCACAGCCGCAGATGCTGGACAGGGTCAATTCGGTGATGACCACGACGCTCGGGCTAGGAATCGCAACTGTGCTGGTCGCCGCCCTGGGCCATTTCGCCGGCCAATGAGGTTGCGCAGCGCCTAAGCGCGCGGCGCGGTCGACCGGGCGTTCGCAGCGCCCAGAAGGCGGGATGCGGTGCCGATCATCGCCGTGTGCGAGAACGCCTGTGGAAAATTCCCGACCAGCCGCTTTGCCGCCGGATCGTACTCCTCCGAGAACAGCCCGAGATCGTTGCGCAGCGCCAGCAGTCGCTCGAACAGCGCGCGCGCTTCGTCGAGGCGACCCTGCATCGCGTAGGCGTCGGCCAGCCAGAACGAACAGGCAAGGAAAGCCCCCTCGCCTCCTTGCAGGCCATCGACTCCCTCCTCCGTCCGGTAGCGGAGCACGAACCCGTCCTGCAGCAACTCCCGCTCGATCGCCTCGATGGTTCCCGTGATGCGCGGATCGTCGGGCGGCAGGAACCTGATCGCCGGCAGCAACAGCAGGCTTGCGTCCAGCCAGTCGCTCTCGTAGCTCTGCTTGAAGCTGTTCTTTTCCGGCGAGAAACCCTTGTCGCAGACCTCGTCGTGAATTTGCTGGCGTATCGTCTTCCAGTGCTCCACCGGCCCGGGCAGGTGGAACCGCTCCGCGTCCTCGATCGTCCGGTCGAAGGCCATCCAGCAGAACGCCTTCGAAGCGACGAAGTGCTTGGCTCCCCCGCGCACTTCCCACATGCCCTCGTCCGGCATCGACCAGACCTGCTCGAGGTGCTCGATCAGGCCGCGCTGAAGCGGCCAGCCCGCCTTCGGATCGCGCAGATTGCCAGTCCGCGCCTGGTGCAGCGCACCGATGACCTCGCCATACACGTCGAGCTGGAGCTGTGCCGACGCCGCGTTGCCGATCCGCACCGGCGACGCCCCCTGGTAGCCCGCCAGCCACGGCACCTCCCACTCCAGGAGCTGCCGTTCGCCGGCGATGCCGTACATGATCTGGATCTGGGCCGGACTTCCCGCCACCGAACGGTGCAACCAGTCGCGCCAGGCGCGCGCCTCTTCATAGAAGCTGCCGAGCATCAGAGCGAACAGCGTCAACGTCGCGTCGCGCAGCCAGCAGTATCGGTAATCCCAGTTCCTCGCACCCCGGAGCTGCTCCGGCAGCGAGGTCGTCGCCGCCGCCACGATGCCGCCGGTCTCGTCGAAGGTGAGCGCCTTGAGCGTCAGCAGCGAACGTCCGATCGCATTCGCGTATTCGCCGCCGAGCTCCGAGCGTTGCGACCACTCGCGCCAGAACCGCTCGGTCGTTTCGAGCGCCGCGTCCGCATCGATCGCGCCGGGAACTGGCCGATGCGATGCGCGCCACGACAGGGTGAAGGATTTCCGATGACCATCGGCCACGGTGAAACTGGCCACCGTCCGCAACCGCCTGCCGTGCAGCCTGACGCCGCCATGCAACGTCACCTGTGCCGGCCCGGCGATCGCCACGATGCCGTCGCCGTTGCCGACACGCGTCACCCATGGGACGGCGCTGCCGTAATCGAACCGAAGCGACAATTCGAGGCTCATCTCGACATGTCCGCGACGCGACTCGACGATCCGCACCAGCGTCGGATCCTCCGAGCCGATCGCCATGAAGTCGATCAGCGCCACCGAGCCGGTCGCCGTCTCGAAGATCGTCTCCAGAACATTGCCGCCATCGCGGTAGGCGCGCGTCACCCTGGCGTGGTTGTCCCTGGGCGCGATCAGCCATCGCCCGTTCTCGTCGGTCCCGAGCAGCGCCGCGAAGCACGCAGGGCTGTCGAAACGAGGCCAGCAGAGCCAGTCGATCGACCCGTTCCTGCCGACCAGCGCGCTACTCCGGCAATCGCCGATCAGGCCATAATTAGCGATATCAAGGGGAACATAGGACATGCGTGGGTTCGGCTCCCGGCTGAAGCGCCGTCAATACGGCGGCGGGTGCTCGCGGTTGCCTCGGAGCGTTCCGACATGCCACGCGCTTGACTTTCCCTATCGCGATGAAGATATCCGCGCTGTCACGCTCAGACCGCTCAATCGTTATGATGACGATCGACACCGTCCGGGCAGGCGAGCGCGCTGAGCGCGCCTGCTGCGATTGGGCAGACGCCTGTGCCGCTGAAAAAGAGAGAGTATTGAACGACACGAACTCTGCCACGTCCTCGAACTACCCCCAGGACCAACATCCCGTCCAGGTTCCGGGCGCCGGCGCCGGCGAGATCGTCGCGTCCGATCTGACGTCATCCGACGCGATCGCACCGGATCCGGCGGTCGAGGACGTCCCGGTCGAGGAAGACGACGAACTCGAGCCTGCCCGCCTCGCCTTCGCCGACCTCGGCCTGTCGGCGGAAATCCTCCGCGCGGTGGAGGAGAAGGGTTATCTCCACCCGACTCCGATCCAGGAACAGGCGATCCCCTACGTCCTGATGGGTCGCGACATATTGGGCGTCGCTCAGACGGGGACCGGCAAGACCGCCGGTTTCACGCTCCCGTTGCTCGACATCCTCTCCGGGTCGCGTGCCCGAGCGCGCATGCCGCGCAGCCTGATTCTGGAACCGACACGTGAACTTGCCCTCCAGGTGGCGGAAAACTTCGTCGATTACGGCCGCTACCTGAAGCTCAATCATGCCCTGCTGATCGGCGGCGAAAGCATGTCCGACCAGAAGGAGGCGCTTGCCCGCGGCGTCGACGTACTGATCGCGACTCCCGGACGCCTGCTCGACCTGTTCGAGCGTGGCGGGCTGCTCCTCAACGACACCCGCGTCCTGGTCATCGACGAGGCAGACCGGATGCTCGACATGGGTTTCATTCCCGATGTCGAACGCATCGCGTCCCTCGTCTCGCCCACGCGGCAGACCCTGTTCTTCTCGGCGACGATGGCGCCGGAGATCAAGCGCCTTGCTGATGCCTTCCTGAAGAATCCGAAGCTTATCACCGTCTCGAAGGCGGCCAGTGTGGCGACCACGATCGAAGCCGGTCTCGCCCTCGTCGACGAGACCGAGAAGCGCCGCGCGCTTCGGTCGCTGCTCAACACCCAGGACGTCCAGAA
>CAXTUK010000315.1:0-3259 GCA_964247395.1 uncultured Acetobacteraceae bacterium | reverse complement strand
GTCCAACCAAGGGAACCCGAGGCGGAAAACTCTACCCAAAAACAGTCCAGTTTGCGGGGAGCAGATCAACGGTCGCCAGCACCAGCGTCCCTGGTCCGCTATAGCCGAAGAAGCCACCCCACGCGTCCGCATGCGTCTTGTTCATCGTTTCGGTCATCGTGCCCAGGCCAGCGTGTTGGGCGTGGTCATCACGAACTGTGTTGCCCCGATGCCCATGCCGCTGAACCGAAGCGGCTTGGCGACGATCCAGTTCTGCGTCTGGGAAAAGTCGCATTTGCCGATCGGCCACGACACCATCGCGCCCTTCGGCGCATTGAGGTAGTGCTGATAGACCCGCTGCATCGCCGCCGAATTGTCGGTCACGTAGCTCAGATACCCCGAATCGTTCGTCGCATTCGTGTTCGGTGGCGTCGAGACCGTCGCCGAACTGACGCCGTTCACCACCGGCCCGTATCCGGTCACCGTCGCCCGCCAGGGTCCCCAGTAGTAGCCGCCTTTCAGGGCACGGCCGACATCGTCGGGGCCGAACACGTAACTCTTCGAGGTGATCGTGTTCGACGACGTGCTTCCCGTGAACGCGATGGCGATGCCGGCGTCGCAGTCCACACCGTAATCCGCCGCATTGATCGTGTCGTTCCAGTGTTGCGCGAACGTGCGCTGGGTCGCGTCGGCGGCCGCGGCGGAAAGGCTCTGCGACAGCGACCTGGCCGAATCCAGACCAGGCACCGTCACACCGATCTGGCTGACCGGGATCGCGGCGTTGGCGACCGACTGGGCCGCGGCGGCCGCCGTACGGGCGGTCGTGTCGACACCGGGTCCGCCCACCGTGGTCAGGTTGCCGTTGGCGTCGACGCCGATCGTCGCGCCGTCGGTCGGAACATCCTTTCCACTCAGCGCCGCGCACGAGGTCGCGCGGCCTGTCTGGTCGAATACGGCCTTGGTGCAGGCTCCCGCGCCGATGCCGGTGTTCGGGAGCGCCAAGGGCGGGATCAGCCCGTTGCCGTCGAGTTGCAGCCAGCCTTTGGCGGCGTTGGCCAGGCCCGTCGGCACGGCCGCGGAAGCGAGCGAGACCGCGCTGTTCGCAGTGGACTGTGCGGCTCTGGCGTCCGTGTCCGCCGCCGATGCCGCGGATCGTGCCGTGCTGTCGACCGGGCTCGTCACGCTCGACGGCAGCAGCGCCAGCGGAACCAGCGCATTGGCGTCGAGTGGGGCCACCCCGTTCGGCTTGCCGAGCTGGCTTGCCGGGATCGCGGCGCCCGCTTCACTCGCCGCCGCCGCCGCCGAAGAACGTGCCACCGTATCCACGCCGATGGCCGACGCAGGCATTTCGGTCGGCGGCACGAGGCCGTTGCCGTCCAGCCGCAGCCACCCGTTCGGCTGGCCGGCCAGCGCGAGAGGCACGGCGCCGGCCGCCTGCAATGCCACCGTCGCGAGCGTCGTGCTCGATCCGTTGGCCTGCACCAGCGCGCCCGAGACGTCCACGCCCGGCAGCGCGCCCCCCGTCGCGGTGATGGTCCTGAACGCGCCGTCCCCGCCTGTCGTGAAGGTCGGGGCGGCGACGGCGCATGCCCCCCCGAGCAGGCAAGGCACGGCAATCGTCGCCGTCACATGTCGCCATGCGAGGAGAGGCATGCGATTTCCTTCTTGTCGTAACGTTAGTGGCGGCTGCCGACCATGACTCTGTCTCGACGGATCACAAAACTAAACTGGCCGGCCCGGCCTCCCGGGTTCCCCTCGTCACCTGCTCCACGTATAAGAGCGGGCTTCTTCCTGGAGCGACGGCGCAGGACGGCGGGCGTCACCGAGACCGTCGCCCGGAACCGCTCGGCCTGCATGAAGGGACGGCGCCTAACCAGGGACCTAACGCCCGCATGACAGTCCGGCCCGGCATCGCGATCACCACCTTCAATCGACGCGACCTGCTGCTCGCCCAGATCGCCGCCATCGAGACCTACTCGCTGCTCGAGTTCGACCTCGTCGTCTGCGACGACGGTTCCACCGACGGCACCATCGAGGCCGTCCGCGAACTGGGCTATCCCCTCGTCGCCGGCCGCAACAAGGGCGTCGCCTGGAACAAGAACCGCGGCATCTTCTACCTGACCCACTACAGCCGCGCCGACGCCTTCATCCTGATGGACGATGACGTCGTCCCCACCATCTACGGCTGGGACGCCGAGTGGACCCACGCGGCGATGGCCCTCGGCCACGTCAACTACACCCATCCCGATTTCCGCCCGCACGTGCTCGCCGGGTCCTGCACCGCGGGCGATCCAGGCATCTCGCCGCTGGTGGGCGGCATGTGCATGGCCGTCGGCCGCGAGGCGGTCGGCAGCGTCGGCTACATGGATGTCCGCTTCGGCCGCTACGGCCATGAGCACACCGACTATTCGCGCCGCTTCGTGCGCGCCGGCTACGGCGGCTTCGACCGCGACTGGCGCGGCGAGCGGCGCACCCTGTTCTACGTCCTCGACACCGGCATCCGGCTCGAGGCGACCGTCTCGACCGGCTCGCCCGGGGAGGCCGACCGCAACGCCGATCTGCTCGACCGGCTCGGCCACGAACCCGTCTACCGGCCGCCCTGGCGATCGGACGAGCAGCGCGCCGATTTCGTCGCCGAGCTCCGCGCCTCCGTCAACGCCGAGCCGATCGGCGTCGAGGAGCGCCTGCGCGACTTCGACGAGGACCTCTATCTCGAGGCCAATCCCGACCTCGCCCGCGGCAACGTCGATCCGCTCCGGCACTATCTCTGGGTCGGCTGGCGCGAGAACCGCAAGCTCCGTCCGTGACCCGAGCCGACGAGGGTGGCGTCGCATGTATGGCGTGACGACCGTCCATGACACCGTCCTGTGCCTCGATCGAGGCAGCCGGCGGATCACCCACCTGCCGCCGGCGTCGATCGACCCGGCCGACCTGGTCCTCTGCGCCGGCCCCGGACATCAGGAGATCGAGTTCGGCGTCTTCGACCGCGGCACCTGGCGTGCGGTCGATATCGGGCTCGGCGGCCCGTCGCGCGCCACCGTGCCGGCCCGCCTCGCGATGCTGCCGACGGAAGGGCTCGCGACCTTCCGCTCCTCGCTCGGCCTGGTGCGCACGCCGCCCGACGGCACCATCCTGATGGACGGCGTCAAGGCCGACGCCTGGGAGCGGCTGGCGCTGGTCGAGCACGCCGCCCTCCTCGACGTGCGCGCCGTGAGCCGAAGCGCCAGGGTTCGGGGGGGCCGCCGCCCCGTGGTGGGGCCCGCCCCCCAAGGGCAGGGAC
>CAXTUK010000314.1:0-3262 GCA_964247395.1 uncultured Acetobacteraceae bacterium | reverse complement strand
GGCGGCGCCGGCGGCCTTCTTGAGGGCGCGGTCGATGGTGTCCCGCGGCTTGTTGATCTCGCGCGCGGCCTGGGTGGCGGCGCGCAGGCGGGGATTGGAGGCAGGATCGGGCAGGCCGGTGCGGGCGGCGACCGTGATCTCGCGGATCACCTTGGCGAACTGGCGGGCGCGCCGCGCATCCTGCGCGCCCTTGCGATGCATGATGTTCTTGAACTGGGAGTGGCCGGCCATCCCTAGTCGGCCTTGCCGTGGCAGTGCTTGTATTTGCGGCCCGAGCCGCAGGGGCAGAGCGCATTGCGCGAAAGACCGCGCCAGGTCGCGGGATCGTTGCGGTCGATGGCGAGCGCCTCGGCGAGCGCGGTCATGCCGTCATCGAGGGACGCGTATTGAGGTTGCCGCTGGGTGGCCTGCGGGAAGGGGTCGGCGCCGAGCTCGGGGCCGGGCTGCGGGGCGATCTCGACGCGGGCGAGCATGGAGGTGACGCGCTCGCGCAGCTCGTCGAGCATGGCGTTGAACAGCGCGAAGGCCTCGCGCTTGTATTCGTTCAGCGGGTCGCGCTGGCCGTGCGCACGCAGGTAGATGCCCTGGCGCAGCTGGTCGAGCAGCAGGAGGTGCTCCTTCCAGACCGCGTCGAGCGTGTTGAGCAGAACCTGCTTCTCGATGAAGCGCAGGACCGGGGCGCCGAAATTGGCGGCCTTGGCCGCCATCAGCGAGGCGGTCGCCTCGCGGATGCGGTCCTGCACCGTCTCGCCCTCGATGCCGTCCTCGCGCGACCAGTCGGGAATCGGCAGGGCGAGGCCGAAGATGCGCTCGATGTCGGCGGCGAGCGCCTCGCTCTCCCATTGCTCGGCGAAGGCGCGTTCGGGGATACGGGCGGCGACGAGCCTGGCGATGATCTCCTCGCGCATCTCGGCGATGGTATCGGACACGTCGTCGGCGCTCATGAACTCGCGGCGCTGGCCATAGACCTCGCGGCGCTGGTCATTCATCACGTCGTCGTATTTGAGCAGGTTCTTGCGGGTGTCGAAGTTGCGCGCCTCGACCTTCTTCTGCGCGCGCTCCAGCGCCTTGTTGATCCAGGGATGGACGATCGCCTCGTTCTCCTTAAGCCCGAGGCGCTGCATCATGCCGGCCATGCGGTCGGAGCCGAAGATGCGCATCAGGTCGTCCTCGAGGCTGAGGAAGAAGCGTGACGCGCCCGGGTCGCCCTGGCGGCCGGAGCGGCCGCGCAACTGGTTGTCGATGCGGCGGCTCTCGTGACGTTCGGTTCCGATCACGTAGAGGCCGCCCGACGCCTTGACCTGCTCGTGCCGCTCGGCGATCTCGATGCGGATGCGCTCGGCCTCGGCGGCGCGTTCGGCCTCGTCCTCGATGACGGGAAGCGCCGTCCTGAGACGGGCGTCGAGATTGCCGCCGAGTTTGATGTCGGTGCCGCGTCCGGCCATGTTGGTGGCGATGGTGACGGTGCCCGGCGCGCCGGCGTCGGCGATGATGCCGGCTTCCTGCTCGTGGAAGCGCGCGTTGAGCACCGAGTGCCGGATCTGGCGTTCGGCGAGGATGCCGGAGAGGAGCTCGCTCTTCTCGATCGAGGTGGTGCCGACGAGGACCGGCTGGCCGCGGGTCTGGGCCTCGCCGATCAGGGTGGCGACGGCGCCGTATTTCTCGGCCGCCGTGAGGTAGACCTCGTCGTCGTCGTCCTTGCGAATGACGGGCACGTTGGTGGGGATCTCGATGACCTCAAGCTTGTATATCTCGGCGAACTCGTCGGCCTCGGTCATCGCTGTGCCGGTCATGCCCGACAGCTTGGGATAGAGTCGGAAATAGTTCTGGAAGGTGATCGAGGCGAGGGTCTGGTTCTCCTGCTGGACGGTGACGCCCTCTTTCGCTTCGAGGGCCTGGTGCAGGCCCTCGGAGAAGCGGCGTCCCTCCATCATGCGACCGGTGAACTCGTCGATGATGATCACCTGGTCGTTCTTGACGATGTAATGATCGTCACGTGAAAATAACGTATGCGCGCGCAGGCTCTGCTGGACGTGGTGCACGACGGAGACGTTGAAGACGTCGTAGAGGGCGCCCTCGGTCAGGACGCCGGCTTCGCGCAGCATCTCCTCGACGCGCTCGGAGCCGGGCTCGGTCAGGGTCACGGTGCGGAATTTTTCGTCCTTGTCGTAGACTTCGGGTTCGCTCACCAGCCTTCTGACGACGGTGTCGACGGAGCGGTAGAGGTCGGAGCTGTCCTCGGCGGGGCCGGAGATGATCAAGGGTGTGCGGGCCTCGTCGACGAGGATGGAGTCGACCTCGTCGACGATGCCGTAGCTGAACGGCCGCTGGACCATGTCCTCGAGCCGGTACTTCATGTTGTCGCGCAGATAGTCGAAGCCGAACTCGTTGTTGGTACCGTAGGTGACGTCGGCGGCGTAGGATCGCTGGCGCTCGGCGTCGGTCAGGCCGGGGACAATGACGCCGGTCGACAGACCAAGAAAGCCGTAGAGGGGACCGAGGTCCTCGGCGTCGCGTCGGGCGAGATAGTCGTTGACGGTGACGACGTGCACGCCTTGTCCCGCCAGCGCGTTGAGGTAGACAGCCAGCGTCGCCACCAGCGTCTTGCCCTCGCCGGTCTTCATCTCGGCGATCCGCCCCGAGTGAAGGACCATGCCGCCGATGAGCTGGACGTCGAAATGCCGCATGCCGAGCACGCGGCGGCCGGCCTCGCGGGCGACCGCGAAGGCTTCGGGCAGCAGGTCGTCGAGCGTGGCGCCGCCGGCGAGACGGGCCTTGAACTCGTTGGTCTTGAGGCGGAGCGCCTCGTCGGTCAGGGAGGCGATGTCGGGCTCGAGCGCGTTGATCTGCGGCACGCGGCGCTGGAACGCCTTGAGCGAACGGTCATTGGCGTTGCCGAAGATGGCGCGGGCGATCGAGCCGAGCATGGGGGCCTTCCGGGCTGCAGGCGATCCGGCCAGGGGACTGACGGACGCCGCGCGGAGGCAGCCGCCTCCCTCGGTCGCGGCGAGACGGTCAGATAGGACCCGGGCGGCGGACGGTCAACCGAGCGCCCGGGCGTGAGCGGCACGGTGCGGCGTGGAGTGGTGTTCGCGCTGCTGGTGGTGTTCTTCGACATGCTGGCCTCGTCCGTCGTGGTTCCGGTGCTGCCGCCGCTGATCCTGCGGCTGCTGGGCGGCGACGCGGCGGGCTCGGCGCGGACGGTCGGGCTGCTGGGGACGGTGTTCTCGGCGATGCAGCTGCTTTTCGGACCGCTGCAGGG
>CAXTUK010000313.1:0-3287 GCA_964247395.1 uncultured Acetobacteraceae bacterium | reverse complement strand
GCCGGCGTTCGATCCGGCGGCGCACGACAGCCTGCAGGGCCGGATCAGGGCGGCCATCCATTCGTCCTTCCGCTATCCGGAGGCGGCGCGGGTGATGGGCGTGCACGGGATCGCCCTGGTCGGTTTCCAATATCGGGACCGGTCCGCATTCTCGATCCGCCTCCTCGCTTCCAGCCGGTCGCCGGTGCTCGACCACGCCGCGCTCGACATCGTGCGCGAGGCCGACCTGCCGCCCCCGGGCGAGCTCGCCGGCCAGACCCTCAGCCTCGAAGTGCCGATCGTCTTCGATCTCGCCGCCGACGACGATTGAGCGTGGCTCGACTGCCACTGACATAATAACGTCACTCGCCCGTCAGCTTCGCGTCAGCTATCCGCGAAACGTTTCGGAGGCTGGTGGCGAATGCGGATCTGGCGTCAAGTGGCGGGAGCGATCGCCGCCACCGTCGGCAGCCTGCCGGTTCAGGCACAGACGGTTCCCTCGACCGCGCCCGAGAACATCGGCGCGGTAGAGGGTAGCGCGGCCCTCCCGTCCGATGCGCTCTCCACGGCGGCGCCAACGGCTCCCGTCACCGCGAACCAGTTCGCACCCAGCCACGCGCCGCTCAGCGCGATCCAGCCGACCAGCGTCATCGGTGCCGAGACGCTGAAGAAGATCATCACGCCGACATTCGACTACAACGACGCGCTCACGCTCACGCCGGGCGCCACGGATATCGCGCCCGCGGGTCCAGGGCTGCAACAGGATTTCGGTCAGAGCATACGCGGCCTGCAATACACCGAGTTCAGTGTGCTGTTCGACGGCATCCCGGTCCCGGGTTTCCCGATCAATCTCTCGCCCCAGACCGGCACTTATTTTCTCGGGCGGGATTTCTCGAGCATCACGGTCAACCGCGGACCGGGCCAGGCGTCCGCCATCGGCAACGCAACTTTCGGCGGCTGGATCGATCTCGCAAGCCAGAACCTCTTGAGCAGGCCCGAGCTGGAGACCTACGGCACGTTCGGCTCGTTCGGTACCAAGTTCTTCGGCATCGAGGGGCAATCGGGTGAGATCACCTCGACCGGGGCTACCCGCGTCGCACTCGATCTGACGCGCGAGGAAGCAAGAGGTGCGCTCAGCGGCATCGCAACCGAACGGCGCAACCTGTTCTTCAAGCTTCAGCAGCCGATCGGCGCCAACACCGTTGTCACGATCTTTGCCAATACCGACAATGACGACACCAAGACGCCGTACGGCACGTCGTTGCGGAACATCGTCCAGTTCGGCCGCGACTATTCGCTCAACTCGGACCCGACGTCGCAGACGTTCAGCGACTACAACACCGACAAGTACACGACCGATTTCGAGTATCTCGGAGTGCACTCCTTCTTGGGGGACGGCTGGACGATCGACAACAAGGCATTCACTACCGCCTACTACCAGCGTGATCGGCACGGCCTCGATGTCGGCGGCATCATGCCCAACCTGTCTGGCCTGATCTTCGTGAACGGCCAGGCGCAGAACGTCACCAACGACGTACCCGGCGTGACCGGCCAGAACAATTTCCGCGACTGGGGCGACGTGCTTCGATTGAGCAAGGCCTTCCGCTTCGGCGAGCTGCGTTTCGGGATCTGGGGCGACCGGCAGGGCTACAATGCGTTCACCTACAACGCCGACTTCACTCGCAATGCGCAGTCCTACACGACCGCGCCGGGAGCGACGCCGTTCACCTCGCAATATTTCGCGTCCCTCGTCACCATCCAGCCCTACGGCGAGTTTGCCTACAGGGTGACCAGCAATCTCATTCTCACGGCCGGCGTGAAATACAGCGCGGTGACGCGCGCCTTAAACGGTCCCGTCACCTTCACCGGGGCGCCCGCCGACGATCATGCGAGCTACAACAAGGCGCTGCCGTCATTCGACGCGCACTGGCGAGCGCGCAAGGATCTGACATTGTTCGCGCAGGCGGCGCGGGGCTATCTGACGCCGCCGCTCAACCTGTTCTCCAGCACTCTGCCGGTCGAAGTGCAGCCGTCGACGACCTGGAGCTACCAGATAGGAACCGTCTATCAGCGTAGTTGGCTGAGCCTTGCCGCCGACGCCTACTACATCGATTTCAGCAACAACATCAGCAGCGTCACCGTCGGCGGCTTCCCCACCTACGCCAACGGCGGCGGCGCCGTGTTCAAGGGTCTCGAGTTTGAAGGCACGGTGAGGCTCGGGGCCGGGTTCGCCGTCTATGCCAATGGCACTCTGAACGACAGCAGCTACAACAGCAACGGCAACAACCTGCAGCAGACCCCGCGTCGCACCGCCGCGGTCGCCCTGCTGTATGACAAGGCCTCGGTCCTGCGAGACGATGACGATCTCTACGCCAACATCACCGGCAAGCTCGTCGGGCCGCAATATGCCGTCGACACCCCTGTTCCCGGTCAGTTCGATCAGTTCCCGATCAAGACCTGGGAACAGTTCGACCTCAATCTCGGCTACGTGCTGCCGGCGTTCGGGAGGCGGTTCCGTGCCGGCGTGAACGTAACCAACCTTTTCGACAACCGAAGCCTGACGGGGATCCTGCAGGAGGATCTCGAAGGCGACCCGCTCTACGCCGTTCACGCAGGCCGCGGCATCTTCTTCTCGTTCAGCGCCTATCTCTGACCGGCTGGGTGAACAGCAGCCCCGTGCCGTAGGAAATCCACACGCGGTGTCGCTCGAACCAGTCGGCGCCGAGCAGCAGGTCGGCCTGATCCTGCAACGGCGTCACCGTCAGCGTCGGCCCGCGCTCCGTCTCGCCACCGATCGAGAGGGTGTCGAACCGGTGCCAGTGGTAGATCGCCTCGCGCCCGTCGATGCCGCTGGTGATCCCGCCGGGTTCTGCATCCAGAGTCGCCTGATCGACGCCAGCCGCGAGCGCTGCCCGGCGCGCGACGATCCGCGACCGCGCCCCGCTGTCGAGCAGCGCCGTCACGCGCCGCCCGTCGAGCCGCGCCTCCAGCATCATTCGGTTGACGGCGCGCGTCAGGGGCACCGTCTCGACCGGACCCGGCCAGGGCGGCAGGTCGCGGCACAGGCTCGACAGCCCTTCGGCGGCGTAGAGCCGGAACAGTCCCGCCGCCACGTCGATCTCGACCTCGAAATGCGACAGCAGGTCGCCCCCGATCAGGCCCTCCACCGCCGGCACGATCCGCGGCAGCGAGGGAAGATCCCCGATCGGAAACGCCACATCGCCGAACCGCAGACCGCCGATGCCGAGCGGCGCGAGCGACACCGGCACGGGGCCCGCCCCCCCCCCCCCGCCCCGGGCCCGCGCGCC
>CAXTUK010000312.1:0-3289 GCA_964247395.1 uncultured Acetobacteraceae bacterium | reverse complement strand
GATCATCACCGTTATGCCGATCACGACGTCCAGCGCCTGCTGTCGATCCGTGATCGCGCGGGACCGGGCGCGGTGTTCGCGACCACGCCCAAGGACGCGGTCCGTCTGCCCGCCTGGTTCCGGCGCGAGGTGATCGCGGTCGGCGTCTCGCTCGACTGGGCCGACGAGAGGATCGAGCGGGTGATCGGCGCCGTGCTGCGGCAGCGGGACGCGCGATGAGGGGAGAGCGGCTGCAACGGGCCGCGCTGTCGCTCGCGGTGGCGCTGGTGCGGGCGCTGGGGCCGGTCGCCGCCTCCAATCTGGGCGGCATGGTCGCACGCCTGGTCGGGCCGAGGCTGCCGGTCTCGCGGGTCGCGGGCGCGAATCTCGGGCGCGCGATGCCTGAGCTCGACCGCGCGGCCCGGCGGCGGATCGTGCGCGGCGTCTGGGACAATCTCGGGCGAACGATCGCGGAACTGCCGCACCTCGACGCCATCCCCAGGGACAGCCCCGCCGGACCGGGTTGGGAGATGGCGGGCGAGGAGCACCTGCTCGCCCAGGCCGCGCGCGGTGGTCCGGCGATCTTCGTCTCCGGTCATATCGGCAACTGGGAGATGCTGCCGCCCGCGGTGGCGGCCTACGGGATGCGGATGCACAGCATGTATCGCGCCCCGTCCAGCCGGGTGGTCGACCAGCTGCTGCTCGATCTCCGCCAGCGCGCCATGGGTCCCGATGCGGACGGCAATCCGGTGCTGCTGTTCCCGAAGGGAGCGGCGGGCGCACGCACCGCGCTCAGGCACCTCGCCAGGGAGGGCTATCTCGGCTTCCTGATCGACCAGAAGATGAACGACGGCATCGAGGCGAGCTTCTTCGGCATCAAGGCGATGACGGCGCCCGCACTCGCCGCGCTGGCGCTGCGGTTCCGCTGTCCGGTCATCCCGGGCCATGTCGAGCGGGTCGGACCGGCACGGTTCCGGCTGATCTGCGAGGCGCCGATGTCGCTTCCTGACACCGGCGACGCGAAGGCCGACCAGCTCTCGTTGACCGAGGCGGTGAACGCCGTGCTCGAGCGCTGGATCAGGGAACGTCCGGAGAGCTGGCTCTGGCTGCACCGTCGGTGGCCGCCGGAGGCGTCGAGATGCCAGTAGATCGGAGCGAAGACTGTTAGGCGACGTTACGACACGCTTCCGTCTCGCAGATCCGTGTCCAGTATTTTTAATGCGCGCGCCATCTTCTTCACAAAGAGTTGTGCTCCGGGCGAAGGATCGAACGACGGTTTCAGGCGACCAGGAGTCCGGCGTTTTTCAAAGTCAACGGGTTGCAAGGGCATGTTTCAACGAGCTTCTTCGCTGACCGTAACAGCTTGCATCGGAACTGTGGCAGCCGCGCCACGGCGATCAATGCGCTATCAAATCTTCGTTGGCACCTGAATTATCCAGTCGGTAACATCTTCGTCAGTAGCCGAAAGCGCCAGGAGAGGCCGCAATCATGCCGAGAAGTGTGCTCCCGACCAGCCGTGCGACCCGTCTGACGCCGATCATCACCGAACCCAGCCCGGACGGGAAGGTCGTGCCGATGCGCCTGGCGGTGCTCCCGCGTCACCGCAGCTATCTTCTCGCCTGGCTCCAGGCCGGCGGCCGGATGGGGCTGTGCGATGCCGACGTCGCCAGCGGCGCCGAGGCCGAAATCTATATCTGGGTGCGCGAGAACGCCGATCCGGCATATGCGATCCGGGCCGAGGGAATGAGCTGGGTCGTCATCGACCACCTCAGGGGCCGCAAGCTCGGCGCCTTCCGCAGCTTCGAGGCGGCCCTGTTCTGCATCCGTCCGATCTCGCCCACCGGCACCATCGCCGCCTGAGCCCGATCAGGCCGCCGGAAGCCAGATCCTGAACGCCGTGCTCCTGTCGGGCTCGCTCTCGATGCGCAGCGTCCCGCGGTGGCGGTTGATGATGTGCTTGACGATCGCGAGCCCGAGGCCGGTGCCCTCCGGGCCGCGCGGCCGGCCCGCTTCCGCGCGGTAGAACCGCTCCGTCAGTCGGGGAAGATGGGCACGCGCGATGCCGGGCCCGTCATCGACCACGCTGATCGAAACGCCCGCCCGGTGCGGCAGCCCGGCGCTGTCGTCGGCGGTCGCGATCACCTCGATCCTGCCGCCTTCGCGCCCATACTTGCACGCGTTGTCGAGCAGGTTCTCGAGCACCTGCACCAACTGGTCCTCGTCGGCCAGCATCGGCGGCAGCTCGTCCGGCGTGCTGATCGAGAGCGACTGGCCCCTGCCCGCGACGCGCGGCTCGAAGCCTGCGACCACGCGCGCCACCAGCGAGACCGGGTCCACCCGTCCCCTGGGAGGCTGATGCTCGGAGATCTCGATCCGGCTCAGGCTCAGCAGGTCGTCGATCAGTCGGTTCATCCGCGCCGCCTGCTCGGCCATGATGCCGAGGAAGCGGGCCTGGGCCGGCGGATCGTCGGCGGCGGGCCCGCGCAGCGTCTCGATGAAGCCGATCAGGCTGGTGAGCGGCGTGCGCAGCTCGTGGCTGGCATTGGCGATGAAGTCGGTCCTCGTCCGCTCGATCGCCCGCTCGCGCGTCCGGTCCGACAGCACCACCAGGACGCGGCCGCCGCCGGGCAGCGGCGGATCGAGCCCGATCACGGTCGCCACGACATCGCGCGAGACGGGCAGGCCGAGTGCGAGCTCGACCCGCCGTGCGACCGTCCGATGCACCAGCGCCTGCTCGGCCGCGTGCTCGATCGCCGCGCGCAGGCTCGGATGGCGCAGCACGGCCGCGATCTCCGGCCCGAACGCCGTCCGCGCCGCCTCGTTGGCCCGGCGCACGCCACGGTCGGCGCCGAGCAGCACGAGCGGATCCGGAAGCCGTTCGACGATCGCTTCCTCGGCCCCGAGCAGCGTCTCGATCAGCGACGCGCGCTCCGAGAGCTTGCTGGCCAGGCGTGCGATCTCTTCGGCGGCACTCTCGGTCGCCGCCAGCGCATGCCGGCGCTCGGCCGGCTCCGCCGTCGACCATCCGGCGCGCCGGGCAGTGTCGGCGAGGAAGGCGACGTCGCGGTTCCAGCGAATCACGCAGGCGGTCGCGACCGCGAATGTCAGCGCCGATCCCGTCGCCGCCAGCAGGGCCGAGCCGCCTTCCCACGCCATGCCGGCCAGGCAGCAGGCCGGCACTGCGGTGATCGCCGCCGCCCAGCCGACCAGCCGCCTCACCCCGCCGATCTCGCCCGTTTCGCCGCGATCGGCCACGAGTGCCGCCGGCGGGGCGAGGACGCCGTCCATCTCAGGCGCCGCTGCCCAGCCT
>CAXTUK010000311.1:0-3305 GCA_964247395.1 uncultured Acetobacteraceae bacterium | reverse complement strand
ATGCGGACCCGAGCGGGCGAGATCGACCTCGTGGCGACGCGCGACGGGTTGCTGGCGTTCGTGGAGGTCAAGTCGCGTCCGATGCTGTCGGACGCGGCGGCGGCGCTTGGGGCGCGACAGAAGGCACGGCTGGTGGCGGCGGCGGGCTTGTTGCTCGCACTCCACCCGGAGTGGGGATCAGCGGGCGTCAGGTTCGACGTGATCGTGGTCGACGGCTCCGGCCGCGTGCGCCGGATACCGGATGCTTTCCGCGATCCGGGTTGAAATCGCCTGCCCGGCCCGGGACGGGCGGTCAGACGCGATCAGGGACGGGTGGTCGAGGTCCCGGCCGCGCCGCCGAGGGTCGTCTTGGCGCCGTCCTGGGTCACCTCGACATCTTCGCGCCGCGCCGTCTCGCGGACCGTCTCGGTGCGATCCGCACCTTCCTTGTGGATGACGACTTCCTCCCGCACATGCGCCGTCTTGCCGACCACCGCTTCCTCGTCGGTCTCGGTCATCTCGACCACACGGTCGGTGAAGTCGCCTTCCGCGACCCGGGCGCCGGATGCCGCGGGACGGCGCTCGATCGAGACGCGCTCGGAATGCAGCGAGACGTTCTCCTCGACCGGCGTCTCGACCACGAAGCGATGGATGCGGGTCGTGCCGCGATTGACCAGGCGCTTGCCCACCGAGACCTGTTCCTCGGAGAGCGACATCACCTGGTCGGCGCCGCCGCGGAGCGGATCGTAGGACCCGCCGGGGAGAGTGTCCTGGCCCCCGCGCACGCTGCTCTGCGTCATCGGCTCGCCGATGCCGACCGCAGGCGCCGTCTCGGGGATCGTGGTGGCGGTCGCGGCGCCTTGGCCCAGGCCGTAGCCGGATGCCCGCTCGTCGAGATCGACCGGGTGGTGCCGGTCGAGAATGTCCATCGCGGTCTCGGCGTGCTCGCTCGACGCCCGGACGGTGACGACGATCGAGCCGTGCTCCAGGCTGCGGTCGTAGACGGTGCTGTCGTGCTGGGGCTCGCCGCCGAACAGGCTGCTCCAGAATCCGGGCTCGCGGCGCGGCGCAGCCTCGGCCTCGTTGGCGACCGTTCCCGTCGAGACGCCGGCGGTGGATGCGTGGCGGGTGATCCCGCTCGGCGGGATGCCGGCGGCCTCGAGGTCGGCCACCGCTGCATCGGCATGAGCAGAAGTGTCGAAAACCGCGACGATGGTTTCTTCGTTCATCGTAGTATTCTCCTTGTTTGTGAAGTCATGATGACCGGCGATCCTCGTCAGCACTTGGCGACGTCCGGGAAATCACCGCCTCCTGCTGGCGCAGCTCGACGGTCTCGACATGAAGCTCAGCCGTCCGCACACGAACGACATGGACCTCTTCCTTGAGGAACAGCCGCCGTTCGATGACGACGCGCTCCTCGACGACCGGCAGGACCGTCCGGTCGGCCTCTTCGCGAACCGGCGGGACCGCATCGACGAACCGGCCGATCGGCACTCGTGCGACCTCGACGTGTTCATGGGTCAGGATCTCCTCGACCCGCTGTTTTTGCGATGAGGTCACGGTCGCCACCCGGACGGTCGAGCGGTCGAGCTGCCGCCGCGATACGACGACCTCCTCGGTCGCCAGCGGGACGACGATGTCCTCCTGTCGGGAAAGAGCACGATCGTCCTCGGGCGGGAGTTCGGACGTCATCGGATGCGCTGACCGGGATCGCTGGCGCGATTGCTTCCCATGATCTTCCTTGTTCCGATGGGTCGACGCCGCACGATTGCAGCCGGACATCGAAACGTCGGCGCAAGATGAAGGTTCTAGCGGCTGCAAATGACGTTGCAATAGCCGCTCAATGTAGTGCGCCTGCACTAGTGTCCTGGGCGTTCTGGACTACTTGTTCCGAGTATCGCCTGGGTCACCGTTGTTTCAGCGGGATTTCCGCGTCTCAGCCGGGCAGCGTTCTCGGGACCAGATGGACGACCGGCCACCTCGAAGCCGGCCGATCGGCCGACACCTCGCAAAGACGTGATGGCCGTCCGGGGTGGCCCTGGGAGGAAGCCCCAGTTCCCGGCTCCTGATCAGCGGCGGTGGCGGCGGGCGGTGCGGTGCGTGGCCGCCACGCGGTAGGACACGTGCGACACCGCGCGCTGCCAGCCGTGCGAGCGGTGTTCGAAGCGCGTGCTCATTGCCGGTCGGTAGTAGGCGCGGTAGATCGGGCGATAGACCGGACGCGGCGGCGGTGCGGTCAGCGCCTCGAGCGTGAGCTTGCTGGCCTCGTCCTCGGTCACGACGTGCTGCGCGTCGGCTGCCAACGGTGCCCCGGCGATCAAGGAGGCCAACGCGACAGCCGTCAGCCTCGCACGCGAATTACGTCTCAGCATCCGGTCATCCCCCGTCATCCCCAAGCCTGCTTAGGCCAGGAGAGAGCGGCAGGTAAAGCTCTACCTGAGCTTCGTCAGGCACTCGCCGGCGGCGTCAGGCCCTTTTCGGAGAACAGCGTCTGCAGCTCGCCGTTCTGGAACATCTCGGTGACGATATCGCAGCCGCCCACGAACTCGCCCTTGACATAGAGCTGAGGGATGGTCGGCCAGTTGGAGAACTGCTTGATGCCGTCGCGCAGCTCGGCGTCCTCGAGAACGTTGGCGGTGTGGAAGGCGACGCCGGAATGGCTCAGGATCTGGACCACGCGCGCCGAGAAGCCGCATTGCGGGAACATCGCGTTCCCTTTCATGAACAGCATCACGGGATGGGCGTCGATCTCGGACTGGATCCTGGTGAAGGCCGGGTTGGTGGTCGTCGACATGGTGCTCTCCTCAGGCGGGGGCTGACGTCTGCAAGGCGAGGGCGTGGAGCTCGTTGCCCATTCGGCCGCGCAACGCGGCGTAGACGATCTGGTGCTGCTGGATGCGCGTCCGTCCGCGGAAGCTCTCGCTGACCACGGTGCAGGCATAATGGTCGCCGTCGCCGGCGAGGTCGTCGATGGTGACCAGGGCGTCCGGGATCGACGCCCGGATCATCTCCTCGATCTCGCCGGCCGACATCGCCATCGCTGCTGATCCCTAGCTGCCCATCATGGCGGGAAAGAACGCGTCGTGTTCCGCCCGCAGCGCCGTGAGCGATATCGTGACCCCGTCGGGCAGTGTCAAACGCTCGCCCCCGGTCCGACCGATCACGGAGGCCGGGACGGAGGCGTCGGCGGCGCGCTCGATGATCGCGTCCGGGTCGCCGGCGGCGAGCACGTAGCGGGCGCCCTCCTCGCCGAACCACCAGGCGTGCGGCGGAAGGCGCGTCTCGGGATCGTCGAGGGCGTCGCCGCATGCCACGACGTCTCGGAC
>CAXTUK010000310.1:0-3305 GCA_964247395.1 uncultured Acetobacteraceae bacterium | reverse complement strand
GCGCGCGCCGGCGCCCGTGCGGGTGCGTGCGCACCGCGTCGCGGCGGCGCATGCACCTGACGCGCGACATGCGCCCGCGGACGCGCATGCGCCGGTGCCTTGTGGGCAGGCGCGAGTGCGTCGAGCGCACGCTGGTTGGTCGTCGCCTGCGCCACCGCCGTCACCGGCAGCAGCCAGACCATCAATGCCGGAAGGATCGACGGGACCCGCATTGCCTCAGCCCGAACCGGCCCCGAGCCCGCCCGACACCATCTCGCGCAAGCCGGCATGAAGGTGCGCGTTGCCAGCGACGACGTCGAGCACCGTCTCGGCGGCGTGCTGCTCCCGGCCGTCAGCGTCGGTCGCGAAGCCACCCGCCTCGCGCACGATCAGGACGCCTGCGCACGCATCCCAGGCCTTCACGCCGATCTCCCAATACCCATCGAAACGGCCTGCCGCGGTCCACGCCAGATCGAGTGCCGCGGCCCCGAACCGGCGTATGCCCGCTACCTGCGGCATCATCACCGACATCGTGCGCGCGAATGCCAGGCGTTGGCGTGCGTCCGCGCTCGCGAACGGGATGCCGGTCGCGAAGACCGCTTGTCCGACCTCGCGTCGGCCCGAGACGCGCAGCCGCCTGTCGTTCAACCAGGCGCCGCCGCCCTTCTCGGCCCAGAACATCTCGTTGTTGGCCGGATTGAACACGAGCCCGGCCGCCACCTCGACCGAACCGTCGGCGAGCCGGCGCTGCAGCCCGATGCTGATCGCCCAGTGCGGCATCCCGTGCAGGAAGTTGGTCGTGCCGTCGAGCGGATCGACCACCCATCGCCACGTCCAGTTCTCGCCCCCGGATGCGCCGCTCTCCTCCATCAGAAGCCCGTATCCAGGCCGCGCCCGCGCCAACTCGTCTCGCAGCGTCTGCTCCGACCGAAGATCGGCCTGGGACACGAAATCCGAAGGTCCCTTGATGCTGACCTGGAGGTTCTCGACTTCGCTGAAGTCCCGCAGCAACCGCTTGGCCGCCTTCTGCGCCGCGCTCTGCATCACGCTCATGTGCGGCGAGAGTCGCTGGACCATCAGCCTTTCGCGCGCTCGACGTAACTCGCGTCCTCGGTGCGCACCACGATCCTCTCGCCGCTCTCGATGAAGGGTGGCACCTGCGTCTTGACCCCGTTCGACAGCAGCGCCGGCTTGTAGGACGAGGTCGCCGTCTGTCCCTTCACCACCGGGTCGGCCTCGATGATGGCGAGCGTCACCGTCGCCGGCAGGTCCATTCCCACCGGGTCGCCCTCGACCAGCTTGACGTTGACCGTCATGTTGTCCTGCAGGAACGGCGCCTGCTCGCCGAGGATCGCCGCCGGAACCAGGAACTGCTCGAACGTCTCCGGATCCATCAGCACCAGGTTGTCGCCGTCGGTGTAGGAGTAGGAGAACTCCTTGTCCTCGGTCATCAGCCGCTCGACCGTGTCGGCGGTGCGCCAGCGCTCGTTGGTCTTGTTGCCCGACTTGAGGTCGCGCATGTCGACCTGGATGAACGCGCCGCCCTTGCCCGGGGTGATGATCTGCTGCTTGAGAACGGTCCAACGCCGCCCTTCGTGCTCGATGACCTGGCCGGCCCTGATGAGGTTCGCCTGTTGCTTCATGCAGAATCCGTCGGCGCTGGCCGCCTCGATTGGAGAAGCGGGGTCCTAGCCCAGCGCGTCCCGAGCAGCAAGCGAGTGCCGTCCTCCCCACGGGTCGCGCACCGATCCGCTCGCCGCGTCGAGGTAGTCCGGCCCGATCGGCACCTTGCCGTGGCCGCCCTCGATGTCGAGCACGTAGCTGGGCCAGGCGTCCCCGGGAACCCGCCCGCGCAGGCCGGCGAGCAGCGCGCGTCCCTCCTCGATCGGCACATGAAAGCGCGCGGTCCCGGGCGCCCTGTCGAGCTGGTGCAGCGTCGCCGGCGTCACCCGCGCCCGCAGCAGCGCCCGCAGCAGCGCCTCGAGCCGTTCGGGCGTGTCGTTCACCCCGCGCAGCAGCACCGACTGCGACAGCACCGGTATCCCGGCCCCGAGCAGCCGGCGCACGCACCCGCGCACCGCATCGGTGATTTCCGCCGCCGCGTTCGCATGCAGCATCACCCGCATGCCCTTCTTCGTCGCCAACGCCGCGATCATCGCCTTGTCCACCCGTTCGGGATCGGCAACCGGCATCCGCGAATGGATCCGGATCGTCTCGATCTGGTCCATCGCCGACAGCCTTCGAACGATATGCGCCAGCCGGCGAGGCGAGAGGATCAGCGGATCGCCCCCGGTCACGATCACCTCGCGCAGGGCGGGCTCGCGCGCGATCCAGTCGAGCGCCGCCGCCAGCGCTTCCTCGTCGAGCATCCCGCCATCCGGCCCGACATGCGCGCGGCGGAAGCAGAACCGGCAATAGACCGGGCAGGCGAGCACCGGCTTGAGCAGCACCCGGTCCGGATAGCGGCGCACGACCCCCTCGATCGGGCTCATCGCCTCGTCGCCCGTCGGGTCGTGGCCTTCGTTGACCCCTGTCGCGAGTTCGTCCGGGTGGGGGATCACCTGCCGTCCGACCGGATCGTCCGGAGCCTCGATCAGGCGCGCGAACGCCGCCGGTATCCCGATCGCGTAGGCTCGCCCGACCGCCTCGAGCGCCAGCGCGTCCACGCCTGCCGGCGCCAGACCGGCCTCGATGACGCCGGCGGCGGTCCTGATCGTTCGGTCCGGTTGCATCGGCGCGGTGTAGAAGGGCAGGGCGCACCCCGCAACGACGGACATCGATGACCAAGACGCCGCCCTGGCATCCCGACCGCTTCGCCGATCGCCGCGTCGCGCTGCACCGTCGCGCCCGTCTCGCGCGCGCCACCCGGGCCTTCTTCGAGCAGCGCGGCTTCACCGAGGTCGAGACCCCATACGCCGTGTGCTCGCCGGGCGAGGAGGTCCATCTGCGTGCCTTCCGGACCAGGCTGGAGAACCCGGACGGCAGCACCCAGACGCTGTGGCTCAACACCAGCCCCGAGTTCGCGATGAAGCGGCTGCTCGCCGCCGGCGCCGGCCCGGTCTTCCAGCTCGCCCGCGTGTGGCGGAACGGCGAGGCGGGACCGCTGCATGCGTCCGAGTTCACCATGCTTGAATGGTACGAGCCCGGCCAGGATCTCGCGGCACTCGCCGAGCGGACCGAGCGGTTCCTTCGCGCCGTGCTGCCGCCCTCGGTCACGTGCCGCGGCATCGCCACCACCCTCGACGGCCCCTTCGAGCGCCTGACCGTCGCGGAGGCTTTCGGGCGTCACGCCGCCTGCGACATCCTGCGCGATCCCGGCGACGCGG
>CAXTUK010000309.1:0-3311 GCA_964247395.1 uncultured Acetobacteraceae bacterium | reverse complement strand
ACCTTGACCATCTTCATCACGCCAGGCGGCAGCTCGTCGCCGCGCTGCAGCTTCTCGACCTTGCCGTCGAAACGCTCCTGCAGGCGGGACACCGACGCGTCGAACTCGCGCTTGAGCACCTCGATCTCGGCGGTCGCCTGGTCGGACGTGACGCCGATGTTGCGCCAGGCGCCGCGGGGATGCTCGGCGAGCACCTCCTCGGTGATCAGCGTGCCGGACTTGATGCCCTTGAAGCCGGCGGCGGCCTTCTCGCCGAGCAGGCCCTCGCGCATCCGGTTGAGGAACGAGCGTTCCTGGATCGCGCGCTCGTCGTCGCGGTCCTTGGCGAGACGCTCGATCTCGGCGCGCTCGATCGCCATCGCGCGCTCGTCCTTGTCGACGCCGCGACGGTTGAAGACCCGTACGTCGACGATGGTGCCGGTGGTGCCTGGCGGCAGCTTGAGCGAGGTGTCGCGGACGTCGGAGGCCTTCTCGCCGAAGATGGCGCGCAGCAGCTTCTCTTCCGGCGTCATCGGGCTCTCGCCCTTCGGCGTGACCTTGCCGACGAGGATGTCGCCCGGGTTCACCTCGGCGCCGACATAGACGATGCCGGCCTCGTCGAGATTGCGCAGCGCCTCCTCGCCGACGTTCGGGATGTCGCGGGTGATCTCCTCCTGGCCGAGCTTGGTGTCACGCGCCATCACCTCGAACTCCTCGATGTGGATGGAGGTGAACACGTCGTCGCGCGCGATGCGCTCGGAGATCAGGATGCTGTCCTCGAAATTGTAGCCGTTCCAGGGCATGAACGCGACCAGCACGTTGCGGCCGAGGGCGAGTTCGCCGAGTTCGGTCGACGGGCCGTCGGCGATGATGTCGCCGTTGGCCACATGGTCCCCTACCCTCACCAGGGGCCGCTGGTTGATGCAGGTGGACTGGTTGGAACGCATGTATTTGCGCAGGCGATAGATGTCGACGCCCTGGGTGGCGCCCTCGTCGTTGGTCGCGCGCACCACGATGCGGGCGCCGTCGATCTGGTCGACCACGCCGGGACGGCGCGCGACGATGGTGGCGCCCGAGTCGCGGGCGACGGCGGCCTCCATGCCGGTGCCGACCAGCGGCGCGTCGGACTGGATGAGCGGCACCGCCTGGCGCTGCATGTTCGAGCCCATCAGCGCGCGGTTGGCATCGTCGTTCTCGAGGAACGGGATCAGCGCTGCGGCGACCGAGACCAGCTGGCGCGGGCTGACGTCGCAGGCGGTGACGTCCTCGGGCTTGACCAGGCGGAAGTCGCCGGAGCGGCGGACCGAGACGAACTCGTCGGTCAGCAGGCCGTCGGCGGTGTGCGGCGCGTCGGCCTGCGCCACGACGAGGCGCTCCTCCTCCATCGCGGAGAGATACTTCCAGCCATCCTGCAGCACGCCGTCCTTGACCAGACGGTAGGGCGTCTCGATGAAGCCGTACTTGTTGACCTTGGCGTAGGTGGCGAGGCTGTTGATCAGGCCGATGTTCGGGCCCTCTGGGGTCTCGATCGGGCAGATGCGGCCGTAATGGGTCGGGTGGACGTCGCGGACCTCGAAGCCGGCGCGCTCGCGGGTCAGTCCGCCCGGGCCGAGCGCCGACAGGCGCCGCTTGTGGGTGACCTCGGACAGCGGGTTGGTCTGGTCCATGAACTGGCTGAGCTGCGAGGAGCCGAAGAACTCGCGCACCGCGGCGGCCGCCGGCTTGGCGTTGATCAGGTCGTGCGGCATGACGGTGTCGATGTCGACCGAGCCCATGCGCTCGCGGATCGCGCGCTCCATGCGCAGCAGGCCGACACGATACTGGTTCTCCATCAGCTCGCCCACCGAGCGGACGCGCCGGTTGCCGAGATTGTCGATGTCGTCGATCGTGCCGCGGCCGTCCTTGAGCTCGCACAGCACCTTGACCGCGCGCAGGATGTCCTCCTTGCGGAGCACGCGCACGGTATCCTCGGCGTCGAGCCCGAGACGCATGTTCATCTTGACCCGGCCGACGGCGGAGAGGTCGTAGCGGTCGGGGTCGAAGAAGAGGCCGCGGAACAGGGCTTCGGCGGTGTCGGGGGTCGGCGGCTCGCCCGGACGCATGACGCGGTAGATGTCGACCAGCGCGTCGTCGCGCGACGTGTTCTTGTCAATGGTCAGCGTGTTGCGTATCCACGGCCCGTTGGACTGGTCGACGGCGAGCGTCGGCAGATGGTCGATGCCGAGGGCCTCGAGGGCGGCGAGCCGCGCCTCGGTGATCTCCTCGCCGGCCTCGGCGTGGATTTCGCCGGTTTCCTCGTCGACGAGGTCGACGGCCATGAAGCGGCCGAGCAGGTCGGCGCGGCCGACGAGGACCTCGCGCGTCCTTTCGGCGATCCGCCTGGTCATCCGGGAGGTCAGCTTGGCGTCGGCCTCGGCGACCACCTCGCCGGTCTCCGCGTCGACGAGCGGCTCGAGCAGCTTCATGCCGCGGAACGCGTCGGGGTCGAACGGGCGCGCCCAGCCCTTGGGCGTCCGGGCGAAGACGACCTGGCCGTAGAAGAAGCCCAGCATGTCCTCCGCGTCCATGCCCCGCACCTCGAGGCTCTCGACGTCGCCGCCCTCGGCGAGCTTGGCGGCGCGCGCGGCCTCGGAGCCGTCGCTCTCGAGCGCGTAGAGCAGGGTGGTGACCGGCAGCTTCCGCTTGCGGTCGATGCGGACGTAGACGAGGTCCTTGCTGTCGAACTCGAAATCGAGCCAGGAGCCGCGGTAGGGGATGACGCGGGCGGCGAACAGGAACTTGCCCGAGGAGTGGGTCTTTCCCTTGTCGTGGTCGAAGAACACGCCGGGCGAGCGGTGCATCTGGCTGACGATGACGCGCTCGGTGCCGTTGACGATGAAGGTGCCGTTGTCGGTCATCAGCGGCATGTCGCCCATGTAGACGGGCTGTTCCTTGATGTCGCGGATCGAGCGGCTGCCGGTGTCCTCGTCGACGTCCCAGACGATCAGGCGGAGGATGACCTTGAGCGGCGCGGCGTAGGTGAGACCGCGCTGGATGCACTCCTCGACGTCGTATTTCGGGTCCTCGAGCTCGTAGTAGACGAACTCGAGACGGCCACGGCCGGCGAAGTCGTTGATCGGGAAGACGGAGCGGAACACCTCCTGCAGCCCGGTCTGGGTGCGGCTGTCGGGCGCGATGTCCTTCTGGAGGAAGCCTTCGTAGGAGGACCGCTGCACGTCGATCAGGTTGGGCATCGGAGCGACCTCGGCGATGCGCCCGAAGCTCTTGCGGATGCGCTTCTGCCCGGTGAACGACCTGCTGACTGCGTTCATGCCCTGCCCCACTCCTTGCAC
>CAXTUK010000308.1:0-3324 GCA_964247395.1 uncultured Acetobacteraceae bacterium | reverse complement strand
GTCTGGCCATGGTCGGGCTGGTCGTCGCGCCAGGCGCCCTCGTCGGAGCGGGGCGCGAAGGGCGACGGCGCATCGTTGGCGAGCGGGGCGACGTAGATCCCCATGGTCTTGAGCGTGGCGAAGTCGCGCTCGCTTTCCGAGAAGGTCGGGTTCTCGTGGCGGGCGGAGACGAAGGCGAGATCCTTGCCGTCGGTGGTGAAGACCGGCGCCTGGTCGTTCTCGAGACCGTTGCCGAGGTCGGAGGACTTGCCGGTCTGGGTGTCGAACAGCCGGATCGAGCGCTGGTGGTCCGGGCGAAGCATGCTGAAGGCGAGCCAGCGTCCGTCGGGCGACCAGGCCTGGTCGTGGATCTCCTGGTAGGGGTCGGCGGCGATCCTGGTGGGCGTGCCGCCGTCGGTGCCGACGACCCAGAGCGTGTGGGTGTTGTCGGAGAAGGCGAGACGCTTGCCGTCGGGCGACCAAGCGGGCGTGTAGAAGAAGCCGGTCGGGAAACGGGTCAGGGTCTTCGGCTCGCCGCCGGCGGCGGGACGGATGACGAGCTGCTGGCTGCCGCCGGCATCGGTGGTGTAGGCGACCGTCCGGCCGTCCGGCGACCATGACGGGTGGTCGTCGTCGGCGTCGCTGCTGTGGGTCAGGTTGCGGATGGCGCCGTGCTCGGCGGGGACGGTGAAGATGTCCCCGCGGGCGGAGAAGACGCCGCGTTCGCCGTTCGGCGAGAGGGCGAAGTCGGTCTGGTGGGCGGTGTCCTCGTCGCGGATCATGCCGGCGACCTTGACGGTGCGCGGCTGGGTGCGGGTGCCGTCGTCGGGAATGGTCACCTCGAGCGCGTGGACCTGCTCGGACGGCAGATCGACCACGTAGAGCGTCCCCCCTTTCTGGAAGGCGATGCCGGTGTCGCCGAGCGATGGGAACTCGATGTCGTAGTCGGTGAAATGGGTGACCTGGCGGGCCTGCTTCGCATCGAGGTCGTAGACCCAGATGTTGCGGCGGCGTGCCTGGTCGTCGTCGCAGAGATAGTAGATCTTGCGGCCGGCCCACATCGGCGACGTGTTGGTCCCCTTCCAGTGCGTGATCCGGACCAGGTTCCTGCTGTCGAGGTCGTAGGTGTAGACGGTCTGGGCGAGACCGCCGTCATAGCGTTTCCAGGTGCGGAAATCGCGCATCCAGCGCGTGTAGGCGATGGAATGGCCGTCCGGGCCGTAGGTCAGGAAGCCGCTGGTGTCGAGCGGCAGCGGCGCGGGCAGGCCGCCGTCGACCGGCACCGCATAGGGACGCTGGACGGAGGGGTTCCAGGCGTCGCTCCTGGTCAGGAAGACGACGTTCTTCGAGTCCGGTGTCCAGGTGAGCACCAGATTGTTGGGACCCCAGCGGGTGGGAGGATGCGGGAGGATGTCGGAACGGTATGTCAGGCGGCGGGCGGGGCCGCCGCCTGCGGGGATGACGTAGACGTCCTGGTTGCCCTGGTAGCTGGCGGTGAACGCGATCCAGCGCCCGTCCGGCGAGTAGCGCGGCATGATGTCCTGGCCGGGATCGGCGGTCAGGCGTGAGGCGGCGCCCCCGTGTCGGTCGACCTGCCAGAGATTGCCGTGGCTGACGAAGACGAGGGTCGAGCCGTGCAGCGTGGGGTAGCGCATCAGGGCGTGCTGGTCGGCGGCGCGCGCGAGCGTGGTCGTGCTCAGAAGCAGGGCAGTCAAGGCGAGACGCTTCAAGGCGGGTGCTCCGTTCAGGCCAGACGCGTGCCTAGCAAGAAGCCGGCCTTACAGGAACGGCAGGTAGCGGAACGAGAACATGACGACGTTGTCGTCGGTCCTCGGCGTGACGATCGAGCCGGGTGCGGCGCCGGTGCCGCTGAAGGCGTCGCGCCTCGTGTAGGACCACGAGGTGCCGACCTGCATTGTTCCGAACGGCCCATGGATGAACCGCCACCAGTCGCCCAGCGTGCCGGCGGTGAGGCCGCGGGTGTTGCCGACGCAGGCGAGCGCGGAGCCCTCGGCGCTGCAGCCGGCGTCGGAGTAGTTGCCGTTGCCGTAGCCGAAGCTCAGGAGCTGCCTGCCGTTCCGTTCGTTGTACGAGCGTTTGCCGATCTGTTCGGTGCCGGCGTAGGCGTAGAGGTCCCAATCACGGGACGGGTGGTAGACGAGGCCGAGCAGGGCTTCGACCTCCGGCAGGGGCAGCGGTGCGCCGTTGGAGGCGATCGTGGCGTCGGGGAGCTGGCCGGTGCCGTAGCGGCCGATGCCCTCGCCCATCAGGCCGGAGGCCTGGAAGGTCAGCTTGCGGCCGAGGATCGGCAGGATCAGGCCGGCGCCCCCGCCGCCGGCGAGGACGGTGTTGTCGCGACCTGCACGGTTGGCGAGGGTGGCGGTGACGCGGTCGTGCAGGAAGCGGGCGAGGCCGTAGACCTCGTAGTGGCCGAAGGACGGATCGAAGGCGAGCTTGGCGATGACGTCGGGCGCGATGTCGTCGGAGTAGTTGGCGGTGGAGTTCAGCAGCGAGCCGCCGGGATTGGCGAAGTTGGGCGTGCCGCCGATGACGCCGGTGCTGTTGGCGTTGTTGACGTAGTAGAGACCGAGCGGGCTCTCCAGCGACAGGGCGGCCCAGAGCCGGCGGCCAGGCAGGTTCTCGACGAAGCGGAGCTGCCAGTTGCGGGTGTAGTTGAAGCCGACATTGTAGCCGCTGTCGATGGTGAGCGGGATCTGCTCCTGCCGCGGCGTGATGCCGATGCGGTTCAGCGTGGCCAGGCTCCAGGCCTGGCCGCCGAGAAAATGAAAACCCCAGTCGGAGCGGTCGAAGCTCGCGTAGGCCTGACGGACGCGCAGCGTGTAGCTGTTGCTCTCGTTGGAGTTCGAGCTGATGCCGGACGACTGGAAGTCGGTCTCGAAATAGCCGTCGACGCGGGCGACGGTGGAAGGCTGGCCCTCGAGCAGGAGTGCGAGACGCGAGCCGCGCGCGCTGCCGCGGAACTCGGGCTCGTGATAGAGCGGGCTCTGCAGATAGGGGATCGAGTTCCAGGTGGTGCTGATGTCGCCCACCAGGTTGCGCGAGCGGACGATGGCGGTGGCGTCGATGTAGCCGCCGATCTGCACGGTGATGCCGCCGAGCTGGAAGCGGCCATACTCGCCGAGCGGTGTCGCCTTCTGCTGCCCGGCGGTGCCGATGCCGTGACCACCGAGGCCGTTGATGGACGCGGAGGGCGGGGCGGTCCCGGTGGCGCCTGGGAGGCCGGGCGGCGAGGCGAAGGCGGTCTGGCTGGTATAGGGGGCGGTGGCGATCGCGTTGGCGCGCCGCTCGGCCTCGCGGGCCTCGGCACGCGCCTCGGCGGCGACC
>CAXTUK010000307.1:233-3335 GCA_964247395.1 uncultured Acetobacteraceae bacterium | reverse complement strand
GACCAGGGTGGTGCCGTCGGGCAGGCGCTCGAGACGAACGAAGACGCCGCGGCGGCGCTCGGCGCCGGCGGCTGCCGCGCGGGCGCGGAGCCATTCGTCGAAATGCTCGCGGTCGACCATGCCGACGAAGCCGTCGCCGATCGGCATGTCGGCGGACCGGTGCGATGGGGCGTAGACGCGGGCGGAGCGGGCCTTGGCGACGAGGAGCTCGTCGGGGATGTCGAAATCCTGGATCAACCTGGGCGGAATGGCACCGCCGCAGGGCTTGATGCGGCCGGCGCGGTCGAGGAGCAGGATCTTGCGGCCGCGGCAGGCGAGATCGTGAGCGGCGGTGGCGCCGGACGGGCCTCCGCCGACGACGACGACGTCGTGGAGCTCGGTCGCTGGCATGGGTGTCATCCTTCGAGAGCGAGGGCGGTCATGAGCATGCCGAGCACGTAGAGGGTGGTGCCGGTGCTGTTGTACCACGGGGTTCGGCCGCGCGGGTCGGCGAGCAGGCGACGCATCAGCAGGAGCTGGCCCGCGAGCAGGACGGCGACGATGGCGGCGTGGATCGGCTCGCGGCGAGCGAGAAGGAACGCGACCACGAGGGCCTGCGCGCCGGCCATGACGGCGCAGGCGACGCGGCACGCGCGATCGGGACCGAGACGGGCGGGCAAGGTGCGCAGGCCGGTGCGCCGGTCGCCCTCGATCGACTTGAAATCGTTGAGCGTCATGATGCCGTGGGCGCCGAGGCTGTAGAGCGCGGCCGCGGTTATGATGGCGGGGCTCGGGATGGCGCCGTGCAGGCAGACGGCGGCGCCGGCGAACCAGGGCAGGCCTTCGTAGGAGAAGCCGCAGGCGAGCGCACTCCACCAGCCGTCGCGCTTCAGGCGGACGGGCGGGGCGCTGTAGAGCCAGGCGAGGACGAGGCCCACGAGGGCGGCGATCGCCACGATGGGGCCGAGTGTGAGCGCGACGGCGAAGGCGAGCGCGCTCCAGAGACAGGCGATGGCGAGGCCCCAGTGACCGGGGATGCGGCCGGAGGGGATCGGACGGCCGGGCTCGTTGATGGCGTCGACGTGGCGGTCGAACCAATCGTTGATGGCCTGGCTGGCGCCGCAGGCAAGAGGGCCCGCGAGAATGGCTCCGGCGATGATGAGTTGCCAACGAGCGCCCCCGGCGGACACGACGCCGCAGCCGAATGCCCAGATCGGTGGAAACCAGGTGATTGGCTTCAGAAGCTCGACGAATGCGTGTGTGCGGATTCCAAAGGGCGCCGCCCCTTTGGCGGGGTTCAGAGGCGTCACGCGGGGAGGCGTGCTTGCGCACGACGCCCCTGGCTCTTCCGCGGCGATCACGCGTCTTCTCCGGCCTCGTCGAGGTCACCGAGGCCGTAGCGGCGGAGCTTGACGTAGAGACTCTGGCGGCTGAGGCCGAGCATCTCTGCCGCCGACGCGCGGTTGTCGCCGGTCAGTTCCAGGGCGGCCTCGATGCAGAGGCGTTCGATGACGTCGGGGGCGTCGCGGACCAGGTCCTTGAGCGAGACGCGGCCGATCAGCTCGGTGAGTTGCTCGACGGAACGGGGCATGACGGCGCTCGCTTCGACGGCGGCTGCGGCAGGTTCGTCGAGGCGGCGGCCGACGTCGCGGATGGCGAAGCCGTAGGACGGCAGCTCGGCGCCGAAGATCGCGACGGCGGAGATCTCGACCTCGGTCGCGAGGCCGTTCGCGCCGCGGACGGTGGTGCGGAACAGGCGAACGGTGCCGCGCTGGCGGAGGTTGGCGAGCAGGACCGGCACGTCCACGCCGGGCTGACCGAGCCAGTCCTCGAGATTGGCGCCGCGCGCCTGGTCGGGGCTGGGGAGTTGGGCCATGGCGAGGAACGCGCCATTGACGGCGAGGATGTTGCCGTCGGGGCCGGTGAAGGCGAATGCGTCGGGAGCCTGCTCGAGTGCGGAGAGCAGGCGGTCGCTGAGTTCGGAAGGGTCGGGAATGGCGGCGGCGCGGGGCAGGAGACGGACGATGATGACGCTGGCCTCCTCCTCGGCGAGCAGCGAGGCGGTGAGTGCGACGTCGCCGTCCTCGCCTTCGGCGCCGAGCAGGCGGGCGCGCACGCTGTCGGCGCGGCCGGAGGCGCGGAGTGCAGCGAGGAAGCGGGTGACGGCGGGACGATCGGTCTGCTCGAACAGTTCGGCGAAGGGCCGGCCGGCGGTGCGGCGGCCATCGGCAGACAGGGCGCGGCCGGCCTCGTTGAGCTCGGTGATGCGGGCGGTCTGGGCGTCGAGGACGACGAGCGGCTCGGGGGCGGTATCGAACAGCAGCCGATAGCGGGCTTGTGCCTGACGGAGGGCCGCGTAGTCGCGGCTGATCGCCTGCTGGGCGTCGACGAGGCGCTGCTGGAGGGCCGCGATCGGGCGCAGGTCGCGTCCGAAAGCGACGATTGGACCGCCCTGGCGGGTGCGGATGGCGGCGTATTCGACGGCAATGCCGCCGCCGGTCTGGGTGGCGTGGTTGAGGTGGCGGAGCTGCGGGTCGCGATCCCTGCCGGCGGCGTCGAGCAGGGCGGCGGCCTTGGGGCGGCTTTCAGCGGTGACCATGTCGGACAGCTTGCGGCCGCGCCAGGAAGCGGTGTCGAGCGCGCCTTCGAAGTCGCTGTCGCGGCAGGCGAGGTCGCGTACGGTGCCGTCAGCGTCGAGAACGATCGCGACGTCCGCGGCGGCCTCGATCAGACGCGAGGCGTCGGCGGTGTCGAGCGTGCCGAAGGCGTCGGCGGGGCGGGCGAACCGGCTGCCTCTGGGCATCAGGAGCGTCTCGAACCGAGGAGGCGCGCGGCCTGCTCGAGCGCGCCGGCCGCATCGGGGGCGGTCGCGTCGGCGCCGACGAGGGCGGCGAGTTCGGGACGGCCGACGAGGGCGGGGCCGCCGACCATGACGGCGAGGTCGCGATTGGCCGAGGAGCGGCGGGCGAGCTCGATGCAACGGCCGAGCCGGGTGAGGTGGATTTCGGCGCCGAGCGAGAAGCCGAGCAGGTCGATGTGAGTGGTGGCGACGCGGCGCTGGACGTCCGGAACGCCGCGGATTCGCGGCGTGAGCGCGGTCCAGCCGTGGGCGCGGAAGAAGGC
>CAXTUK010000307.1:0-215 GCA_964247395.1 uncultured Acetobacteraceae bacterium | reverse complement strand
GGGTGGCGTCGAGAAGGGACGCGGGGGCGTGGGGGCGCGCGGCGGGACGCGGGACGAAGTCGGGTGCGAGATCGCGGAAGATCAGCTGCAGCTGGTCGGTGGCGAGCGTCACGTCGGCGAACGAGGCGAGGTCGGCGACCCAGAGCTCGCCGAGATGGCGGGCGGCGCCGGTCAGCAGATGCAGGCACAGTGTTTCGGCGCTGACGCCGGCGGCC
>CAXTUK010000306.1:0-3337 GCA_964247395.1 uncultured Acetobacteraceae bacterium | reverse complement strand
GCACCGGCCGGCGGCCGCCGGCGAGCTGGCACGACCGCGCCACGCCCGCGATCTGCTGCTGCCACCAGCTTCCCGACACGAGGGCCGCAGACGCGCCGGCGTCTCCCGTCTCGACCACGTCGTGGCGGAACTGGGCAGTTCCCAGCATCATGTCCCACCACGGGAACACCGCGCCGTAGTTGAACGATTGCTGCCCGGCGGCGAGCAGCCCGTGATGCGCGCGGTGGAACTGCGGCGAGACCAGGATGCGCTCGCCGAGCCAGCCGAAACGGATGGACGTGTTGGCGTGGCTGAAGCTCTCGACCAGCCTGAGAGCCAGCACCAGGATCGGGAACTGCATCGGCGGGATGCCGATCGCGAGCCCGGTGGCGATGAACCAGACATAGGCGATGGCGTCGTCGAGCACATGGTTGCGGTCGTCCGACCAGAACGTCATCCGGGTCTGCGCGTGATGCACCGAGTGCAGCCCGTACCACCAGCCGATCCGGTGCGAGAACCGGTGCCGCCAGTAGTCCGACGCATCCAGGATGACCGCGTAGATCAGGAACGTCGTGACGGGCATCGCCATGAGCGACGGGAACAGGCGGTCCAGCGTCACCGGCACGTAGCCGTGGTCGGTCAGAACGCCGTTCAGCCGGGTCTGCAGCGAGTAGAAGCCGAAGAAGGTCACCAGCGGAAAGACGCCGATCCGCGCGAGCAGGGTGTAGAACACGTCCATCGCCACCAGCCCGCCGGCCGGCCCGCGCTGCAGCGGGCGCAGGCGCTCGGCGGGCAGGCAGATCGCGAGATTGATCGCGACCTGCAGCACGCCGTAGACGGCGAACAGCGCCCACATGAACGCGGCGTCGTCCCACTCCATCCAGTCGAACCGCCACAGCACGGGCAGGACCAGGTTCTCGTGCAGCCAGCCGGCCAGCCATGCGAAGGGATCGACCATGGGCTCGATCCTAGTGCAAACTCTGCTGTCCTGACAGGCGGGGCGAGACGGGGACGCGGCAGTGGGAACGAGCGATGAGAAAGGCGAGGGCGGAGATCGGCTGCTGCTGGTCGAGGACGAGTTCCTGATCCGGCTCACGCTCTCCGAAGCGCTGAGCGACGCCGGCTACGAGGTGCTCGAAGCGGCCGACGCCGACGAGGCGCTCCGGCAGATGTCGGGTCGCGCCGCAGGGGCAGCGGTGAAACTGTTGCTGACGGACGTCCAGCTGCCCGGCCCGATCGACGGCCACGCCCTGGCGGCGCGCGCGCGCGAGCAGGCGCCCGACCTGCCGGTGATCTTCATGACCGGGCGACCCGATCCTGGACATGCCGGACTCCTCGGGCGCGACGTCTTCATCGCCAAGCCCTACCTGCCGTCGGAGGTGTGCGCCGCGGTGGACCGCATCCTGCGCGCGTGAGCGCGGCGGGCGAGCCGTCGGGGCCGACCGGCGACCGCGCCCAGGACCTCCGCGTCTCCTACGAGGCCATCAGGGAGAAGGACTTCGGGCGGGCGGAGCTGGTCAGCACCGGATACGCGGTCGCGGGCGACATCGAGCACGCGCTGTTGGCGGGCCTGGCGATCGGCATGCGCGGCGAGGTCGAGCTGGCCGGCAGCCTGTTCGCGGCGGTCGCGGCCGACCGGCCGATGGTAACGCACCCGGTCGAGGAGCTGGCCAGGCTGCTGCGCGAAGCCGGCCGCGAAGTCGACGGTCTGCCGCACGCGACCGAGGCGGTGCGGCGGCGCCCCGAGGATCCCCGCGCGCTGCTGGCGCTCGGCGTGATGCTGACCGCCGATCTCCGGCCGGCGCAGGCCGAGACGGTCATCCGGCAGGCGTTGACGTCGGCGCCGCATTCCTTCGCGCATCTCAACCAGCTCGGCATCGCGTTGACCGAGCAGGGCCGGTTCGAGGAGGGCCTGCAGTGCTTCCGCGACGCGACCGCCGCGGAGCCCACCAACAACGTGGCCTGGACCAACATGGCCTGCACGCTGTCCAACATCGGGCGTTTCGACGAGGCGCTCGCATGCTATCGACGCTCGATCATGCTCAAGCCGGACCAGCCCGCGATCCGCCTCAACCATGCGATCTGCATGCTCAAGGCCGGGCGCGGGATGCAGGGCTGGTCGGAGTACGAGTGGCGGCTGCAACTGCCCGGGCACACGACCCTGCCGGCGGAGCGGATGCTGCCGAACCTCGACAACGACACGCGGCTCGACGGGCAGATCGTGCTGGTTACCCAGGAGGAGGGACTCGGCGACTCGCTGCAATGCATGCGCTGGCTGGCGCCGCTGCGCGACCGCGGGGCGGAGGTGGTGGTGTGGGTGCCGCTGTCGCTGCAGTCGCTGATCGCCCGCATCCCGGGCATCACCTGCATCGCGGGCGAGATCGACCAGCTGGTGTTCGCCATGCATTGCCCGTTCCTGAGCCTGCCGCGCGCATTCTCGGCGACCAGGGAGGCGCTGCCGACCGCACCCTATATCGACATCGATCCGAGGCGGGTCGCGATGATGGCGGCGCACCTGCCCCGGACCGGCGCGCTGCTCGTGGGCCTGGTCTGGGGCGGCGCGCCGCGGCCGGAGAACCGGCAGGCGTTCGCGGTCGACCGCCGGCGGAGCATGGGACTGGCCGCACTCGCGCCGCTGGAGGCGCTGGACGACGTGACGTTCGTCAGCGTGCAGCATGGACCCTACCGGGACGAACTGCTCGACCTGCCGCCCGGTCTCCCGCTGGACGATCCGATGGACGCGACGAACGACGTGCAGGACACCGGCGCGCTGATCGCCGGGCTCGACGTGCTGGTGTCAGTGGACACCTCGATGGTGCATCTCGCCGGCGGGATGGGCCAGCAGGTCATCCTGCTCGACCGGTTCGACAATTGCTGGCGCTGGCTGCATGGGCGCGACGACAGCCCGCTCTACCCGAATTTGCGGATCATCCGGCAGACGATCCCCGGCGACTGGGACGGGGTGGTGGGCCGGCTGATGGACGCGCTGCGGCTGATGGCCGGGCAGAAGCGGCGCGGCGAGCCGCCGTCGGTTCATGCCGCGATCAACGCCGTCACGCCGTACGCGACCGCGATGCCGACATAGAGGCCGGCCAGCACGTCGCTGACGAAATGGTAGTCCGACAGGACGAGGCCGGCGGCGACCGCCGTCACCAGCAGCGCCGCCGCGATCCGCAGCTTCGGGACCGACCGCCACAACACCGCGCAGGGTGCGGTGATGTCGACCGTGTGGCCGGACGGGAACGAGGCGTAGCCGCGACCGCCGTGGAAGGGGAAGAAGCCGAACACGTGGCCGCTGATCCAGGACGGGTTGCCGCCCCAGGTCTCGGGCCACGGGCGGCCGAAAGCGAGCTGGAGC
>CAXTUK010000305.1:224-3357 GCA_964247395.1 uncultured Acetobacteraceae bacterium | reverse complement strand
ATCCGGGATGGAAGCTCTGGTGGCTCGCCTTCCTCGGCGCATTGGGGCTGCTAGGCGTGCTCGTGCTCTGCCTGGGTTTCCTGTTCTGGGATGGCGTCGGCATCTGGGGCAACAACATCCCGGTCACCTGGGCGCTCGACATCGTCGGCTACGACTGGTGGATCGGGATCGCCACCGGCGCGCTGCTGACGAGCGCGTTGATGCTGCTGACGGGGGCGGCGGGACGCGCACCGTTCGTTCGGCTGGCGCAGAGCGTTGCGTTGTTCTCGACGGCGGCGGCGGGGCTCTATCCGATCGTGCATCTCGGGCGGCCGTGGTTCTTCTACTGGAACATCCCGTATCCGAACCGGCTCGATCTGTGGCCGCAGTTCCGCAGCCCGCTTGCCTGGGACGCGATGGCGATCCTGTCGCTGCTCGGGATCGCGCTCACGTCGTGGTTCGTCGGCATGGTGCCCGATTTCGCGGCGTTGCGCGATCGGGCCGGCGGCTGGTGGCGGCCACGGCTGTACGGGATCGCGGCGCTCGGCTGGCGCGGCTCGGCGCTGCATTGGCAGCGCTGGCTCGAATTGCGGCGGGTGCAGTCGATCTGCGCGGTGCTGGTGGTGGTGTCGCTGCAGTCGGGTGCGGCGGTGATGTACGCGGGAACGGCGGAGCCGGGCTGGCACGACACGCTGCTGCCGGTGACGTTCCTGTGCGGCGCGGTGTTCGCGGGGCTGGCCGCGATGGCGCTGATCTCTGTGGTGGTTCGCAACGCGCTCGACCTGGGCGCGATGATCCCGACCGCCGCCCTCGAGCGGATCGGCGTCTGGCTGCTGACGGCGGGGCTGGTCACCACCTATTGCCATCTGGCGGAGGCGTTCTTCACCGCCTACGGGGGCGACCGCTACGACCAGGCGGTGGCGGCGAGGCGGCTCGCGGGCGTCTATGCCTGGAGCTCGTGGGTGACGATCTGCTGCGCGCTGCTGCCGATCCATCTGTTGTGGTTCGGTCGGGTGCGGCGGTCGGGCGGGATGCTGGCGCTGATCGGGCTGTCGGTGATGGCGGGACTCTGGACCGATCATTTCACGACGATCGTGGTGACGCTGCATCGGGATTTCCTCCCGTCGTCGGCGCATCTCTACGTCCTGTCGATCTGGGCGGTCGGGTTGTACGCGGGCACGGTCGGATTGTTCCTCGCCTGCCTGCTGCTGTTCCTGCGGTTCCTGCCGGCGTTCTCGATTGCCGAGGCCAGGATCGGCGTCGAGACGCGCGGTGGCTGAGGCGCCGTTCTTCGCGGTTTCGGCCGAGTACGGCAGTGGCGAGGAACTGCTGCACGCGGCGAGCGAGGCGCGTGGGCGCGGCTTCCGCCGGCTGCACGCCTACTCGCCGGAGCCGGTGCCGGGAGTGGCGGAACTGCTGGGCGAAGGAGGAGGATCGGTGCGGCTGGCGGCGATCGCCGGCGGCGTGGTGGGGTCGCTCGGCTTCTTCGGCATGGCGGTCTACGCGACGATGGTGGACTACGTGTTCCCGATCGGCGGCCGGCCTGCGTTCAGCTGGCAGTATTTCATCATCCCGAGCGTTTCGATCGGCGTGCTGGCCGCCACCCTCGTCGCGTGCCTGGCGGCGCTGCATCTGAGCCGGCTGCCGCAGCTGAACCATCCGGCCTTCAACATCGCCGGCTTCGAGCGGGTGACCAGGGACAGGTATTTCCTGACGATCGAGCCGGAGGAGGACGCGCATTTCGATGCGCATGCGGTGGAGCGCTTCCTGCGTCGCCAGGGACCGCGGCCGATCAGCGTCGAGCACGTGCCGCGATGAGGATCGCGAGCGCCTGGGTTGTCCTGATGGTCGCGGTGTCGGTGTCGGCCTGCAAGAAGTTCGACATGGGCGAGCAGCAGAAGGCACAGAACTGGGACCACAACAGCTTCTTCAAGCACGGGTCGGTGATGCAGCCGCCGGCGCCGGGAACGGTTGCCCAGGGGTCGCCGGGGGCGGACGTGCCGCAGCCGCCGGTGATCACCGCATCGCTGCTGGCGCGGGGCCGCGAGGAGTTCGGGATCTATTGCACGCCCTGTCATGGCCGTTCGGGCGACGGCGAAGGGATGATCGTGCAGCGCGGGTTCCCTCACCCGCCCCTGCTGTGGGCTGACCGGCTGCGAAAGGCGAAGGCGGCCTATCTCTATGACGTGGTCGGCAACGGGCATGGAGTGATGTACGGCTATGGCGACCGGATCCAGCCGGCGGACCGCTGGGCGGTGGTGGCCTATGTGCGAGCGCTACAGGAGCGCGCGGTGACGCCGGTCGGGCGGCTGGACGCCACCGATCTGGCCTCCCTCGGGGCGCCGCGTTGAAGGTGATCCGGCGCGCCTCGCCACCGGTGGCCGTGCTGCTGGCGGTAGCGCTCTGCCTGCTCGCGCCGGCGCCGGCATATCTCGCGGCCTGGCTGTTCTGGGCGGGACTGGCGATCGGGGCGCTGCCGATCCTGATGATGCTGGAACTGTGCGGGGCCGGCGGCGCGTTGCAACCGGGCTTGCGCGTGCTGGTCCGTTTCATCCCGTTCTCGGCGGTGCTGCTGATCCCGGTGCTGGTGCAACTGCACGGAGCCTATCCGTGGACCGGCGCGGTTCGGCCGGACACCTCGTTCGGGCGGGGCTGGCTGCAGCCGGGCTTCTTCATCGGCCGGTCGGCCGTCTACCTCGCGATCTGGAGCCTGCTCGCCGTGGTGTTCGGGGGCGGCGGGTCGGGCGGCGGCCGGCATCGGCTGGCGGCACTCGGGCTCGGGTTGCACCTGGTGATCGGGACGCTGGCGGCGACCGACTGGGCGATGTCGGTCGATCCGCGCTGGCACTCGGGCGAGTTCGGCCTGCTGATGGTAGTGCGCCAGGCCGCGGGCGCCGCCGCGGCGGCGCTGCTGGTGTCCGGCCCCGCGCGCGGCGGGGCTGTGCTGCTGGTGACGATGGGCGGCGCATGGGTGTACCTGCATTTCATCCAGTATCTCGTCATGTGGTCGGGCAACCTGCCGGCGGAGGCGGATTGGTATCTGAGCCGCGACGCCGGTTGGGGACGTGCGGCGGAGTGGTTCGCGCTGGTGGCGGGGTTCCTGATGCCGGCGTGTCTCTGCGGATCGCGACGGCCGGGCGCGCTGCGCGCGGGC
>CAXTUK010000305.1:0-214 GCA_964247395.1 uncultured Acetobacteraceae bacterium | reverse complement strand
GTGGCGGGGCATGCGGTCGAGACGATGTGGGTGGTGGCGCCGGGACGGTTCGGAGCGGGCCTGCTGGCGACTTCGGTGCTCGGCCTGGTTTCGTTCGGGCTGGCGCCGCTGCTGGCGCCGGCGGGGTCGCGCGTGGACAGGAGGCGTGATGAGCGGCTCGCGTGAGGATCGTGGCTGGGGCGGGCTGGCGTGGCGCGCGGCGGCGGGTGTGGGC
>CAXTUK010000304.1:0-3369 GCA_964247395.1 uncultured Acetobacteraceae bacterium | reverse complement strand
CCCTATCACTGGTTCACAGGCGACGGCATGCTGCACGCGGTCAGCCTAGGGCAGGGCAGGGCGGCCTACCGCAATCGCTGGATCAGGACGCCGCGCTTCCTGGCCGAGCGCGACGCCGGCCGGCCGCTGTTCGCCGGCTTCGGCCAGCCGCTCACCGAGGCCGCGCGAACGCTCGACAGCAACGTCGCCAACACCCACGTGCTCGCGCACGCCGGCAGGCTGCTGGCGCTCGAGGAAGCCCATCTCCCGACCCGGATCGATCCGGCCGACCTCTCGACCCTCGGCCCCGAGGATTTCGGCGGTCTCTCGGGCCGCTTCACCGCCCACCCCAAGCGCGACCCGCTCACCGGCCAGCTGGTCTTCTTCAGCACTTCGGCGACCGGACCGCTCACGCCAGGCATGTCATGGGGCACGATCGAGGCCGACGGCAGCCTCTCCCGGCGCGAGCTCTTCGAGGCGCCCTTCTGCAGCATGGTGCACGATTTCGCGGTGACCGCGCGTCACGTGGTGTTCCCCGTCCTGCCGCTGACCGGCGATCTCGGACGCGCCATGTCGGGCGGCCCGCCTTACGCCTGGGAACCGTCGCGCGGCGCCTTCCTCGGCGTCATGCGGCGCGTCGACGGCGTGTCCAGCCTGACCTGGCAGGCCTGCGATCCATGCTTCGTCTTTCACGTGATGAACGCATTCGACGAAGGCGACGCGATCGTGATGGACGTCGTCGAGTACGACCAGGCGCCGCTGTTCCCGCGCGCCGACGGCGCGCCGCCCGCCGACATGCAATCGCGCCTCGTCCGCTGGCGCCTCGACCCGACCGGCCGCCGACCGCTCGGACGCGACATCCTCGACGGAGCGCCAGGCGAGTTCCCCCGCATCGACGAGCGGCGCGCCGGCCAGCCCTATCGCCATGGCTTCCGCATCTGTCCACGCCCCGGCGATGGAGCCGCCGACGAGATCGTCCATCACGATCTCGACCGCAGCACCCGGACCAGCTTCGCGGCGGCGGAGAACGGCCGCCCGTCGGAGGCGGTCTTCGTGCCAGCCAGCGCCGATGCCGCCGAGGGCGAGGGCTGGCTGCTGACGATTGTCCATCGTCCGGCCCGGGACGACAGCGCGCTCCTGGTCCTCGACGCCACCGCGATCGGTGACGGACCGGTGGCGACGGTCGAGCTGCCGCGCCGCGTCCCGTTCGGCTTCCACGGCAGCTGGATCGCCTGACTACGCGTCCCTGGCCACCTTCGTGGGCGACCGCTCGAACACCGCGTCCGGCACGAAGAAGTCCGCGAACAGCGCCTCGTCGTCCGCGTGCGGCGCGTAGCTGGAAAAGTCCGTCACCCCCGACGCGCGGAGCACCTCCTCGTCGATGAAGAACTGACCGGTGCAGTCCCGCGACGGCCGCGTCAGGATCACGTGCGCCGCGTCCGCCATGATGTGCGGCCCGCGGCTCCGGCGCGCCATCGCGTCGCCGCCGAGCGCGAACCGCACCGCCGCGGTGTCGATCGACGTCAGCGGCCACAGCGAGTTCACCGCGACGCCCTGCTCGCGGAACTCGTCGGCCATCCCCAGCGTGCACAGGCTCATGCCGAACTTCGCCATCGTGTAGGCGAGGTGCCTCTTGAACCAGCGCGGATCGAGATCCAGCGGCGGCGCCATGTTGAGGATGTGCGGGTTGCGTGCCCGCAGCAGATGCGGCAACGCCAGCTTCGAGCACAGGAACGTGCCGCGTGCGTTGATCGCGTTCATCAGGTCGTAGCGCTTCATGTCGGTCTCGAGCGTGCCGGTCAGCGAGATCGCGCTGGCGTTGTTGACGCAGATGTCGATGCCGCCGAACGCCTCGACGGTACGGTCGACCGCCGCCTGCACCTGCGCCTCCTCGCGTATGTCGCAGACCACCGGCAGCGCTTGGCCGCCCGCCGCCTCGATCGCGGCGGCCGCCGTGTGGATCGTTCCCGGCAGCTTCGGGTGCGGGTCCGAGGTCTTCGACGCGACCGTCACGTTCGCGCCGTCCCTCGCCGCCCGCAGCGCGATCGCGAGCCCGATCCCTCGGCTGCCTCCCGACATGAAGATCGTCTTCCCGGCCAGGCTCATCACCGTCTCCTACCGTCTTGTCCAGTCAGGCCAGGACCGGCTTTTCCGCGCCGACCAGCCGCTCGGTCGCGGCCCACACCGACCGGCGCAGCACCGGGTCGAGCGCCAGCGAATTGGGCAGCGAGATCCGCTTGTCCTTCAGGTAGCAGCCGGTCACGCCCTCCATGACCGGCGACAGCGCCGCATGCACCGGCAGCATCGCACCCTGCTCGGGCGTCATCAGCAACGGCGTCAGCAGCCGCCATGCCACGCCTGCGAAGCCGTTCGACTGCATCAGACCCGTCGCCACATCCCCCGGATGGACGACGTTGACCAGCACGCCGTCCGCCTTCAGCCGGTCGGCCCACTCGAACGTCGCCATCGTCATCGCGAGCTTCGAGCGGCCATAGGCGCGCACCGGTCCCCAGTTTCGGTCGAGTTCCAGATCGTCCGCGTCGATCCCCACCCGTTCGGACATCCGCGACCCGACATTGACCACTCGCGCCCGCCCGCCCGCCTGCAGGGCAGGGCGCAGCCCCTCGGTCAGCACGAACGGCGACAGGTGGTTGGTCGCCAGCACCGACTCGCGCCCTTCCGCGGTCCATTCGCGTCGCGACCGGAACACTCCGGCGTTGTTGACCAGCACGCCGATCCGCGGATGCGCCGCCGCCAGCTTCTCGCCGAGACGCCTCGCCTGCCCGAGCAGCGACAGGTCGGCCAGCGCCACCTCCAGCGACGCGGCCGCGATCCGCCCGTCGATGAACGCGCGTGCCGCTTGCAGCCGTCCATGGTCGCGGCCCACCAGCACCACGTGCAGTCCCGCCCGCGCGAGATGCAGCGCGATCCACCGCCCGATGCCGCCGGTGGCCCCCGTCACCACCGCGATCCTGCGCTCCTCTCTCACGCCGCGTCTCCGACCAGCACCGCCTCCGCGACGACCGGGACAAGCCCGGGAACGACGCACGACCCGCCCAGCAGCCGGCCGATGCTGCCGGCCGGCAGCATCGCCCCAAGCCGCGCCGCGACGCCCATCCACCACGGGAACACCACCCTGACCTGCCCGCGCGTCACGGCCCGCAGGATCCGCCGCGCCGCCTCCTCCGGCTCCATCAGCCCTGGCATCGGGAACGCATTGGCCGCCGTCATTCGGGTTCGCACATAGCCCGGACAGACGCTGGTCAGCCGCACGCCCTGCCGTCGCGCCACATGCGCCTGCCCCACGATCCAGGCGTCCACCGCTGCCTTCGAGGCGCAATAGGCCGCCGCCGCCGGCACCGCGACGAACCCCGCGGTCGACGCCAGCGC
>CAXTUK010000303.1:0-3387 GCA_964247395.1 uncultured Acetobacteraceae bacterium | reverse complement strand
GTGCACGCCTGGTGACGACCTTGAGATCGTCGGCCACGACGCGGCCATTGTCGCGATCCTGCAAGAGGAAACCGCCGGCGACGGTGCGGATCGTCCGGCCTGGCGAGGCCGGATCCGGCATCCCGCCGACCAGCAGCAGGCGGAGGTTGCGCTTTCGGGCCAGCGCCTCGCGCGCGGCACCGGTCGCATCCGGCGCCACGATGACCTCGATGAAGATGTCCGCGATCGCCGAGGCGGTCTCCTCGTCGAGTGTCCGGTTGAGCGCCACTATGCCGCCGAAGGCGGAGACCGGGTCGCAGCTCAGCGCACGCATCCACGATGCGTGCATCGAGGGTCCGGTCGCGACGCCGCACGGATTGGCATGCTTGACAATGACGACCGCTGGGTCCTCGAACTCGGCGACGGCCTCGAAGGCGGCATCGGTGTCGTTGAGGTTGTTGAAGGACAGGGGTTTTCCCTGGATCTGCCTGGCGGTGGCGATGCCGGGCCGCGGGTCGCCACCGATGTAGAAGGCGGCGCTCTGGTGCGGGTTCTCGCCGTAGCGCAGCTGCTCGCGCCTGCGTCCCGAGATCGTGACCCGGTCGGGGAAGGCGGTCTGCCGCGCGAACCATGCGGCGATCGCCGCATCGTAGGCGGCTGTGGCGGCATAGGCGTCGGCCGCTAGCGAACGACGCCGGACCAGGTCGGTGCCGCCGTGCCGCTCGAGCGCCTCGACCAGCCCGGCATACTGATCCGGCGTGGTCAGCACGGCGACATGGGCATGGTTCTTCGCCGCGGCGCGGATCAGGGCGGGCCCGCCGATGTCGATGTTCTCGATGCAGTCGGCCTCGGGAGCGCCGGCAGCCACGGTGGCCTCGAACGGGTAGAGATTGACGCAGACGAGATCGATCGGCGCCATTGCGTGGGTGGCCATCTGTTCGAGGTGCTCCGGCAGGTCGCGCCGGCCCAGGATGCCGCCGTGGATGGCTGGTGCGAGCGTCTTGACCCGCCCGTCCAGGATCTCGGGAAATCCGGTGTGGTCGGAGACGTCGACGACCACGATGCCGGCCGCGCGCAGTACGGCGGCGGAGCCGCCGGTGGACAGGATTTCGGCGCCGTGGGCGGTCAGCGCGACCGCGAGCGCCACCAGGCCGGACTTGTCGCTGACCGACAGGAGGGCACGGCGGATCGGAACGATGTCTGTCATCCGCTCTCAGTAGGGTCGCGGCTCGCAAAGGCAATGGCCCGGCACGGGCTACAATCCCAGCAGCGCGATGGTGTGGTCGAGCACGGCCTGTTCGGTGTAACGGGCGCGGGCACGGGCGAGGCCTGCCTCGCCGAGGCGCCGGCGCGACGCCTCGTCGCCTGCCAGTCTCGCGAGCGCCTCGGCGAGCGGGGGGATCGTCGCCGGGGGCACCAGCAATCCGGTCGCCTCGTGCACCACCTGTTCGCGCGGGCCGCGTATATCGGTCGCGACGACGGGCAGGCCGCACAGCATGGCCTCGATCACCGACATCGGCAGACCTTCGAAATGGCTCGGAAGAGCGAAGACGTCGGCGGCCGCCAGCAGATTTGCGACATCGTTGCGGTAGCCGAGGCGGCGCAGCCGGTTACCGAGGCCGGCCGATGCGAAGTCGGGTTCGAGCGAAGGGCCATGATCGGACGGCAGGCGGTCGCCGACGATCCAGAGCTCGGCATCGACATCGCGCATCGCCTGCAGCAGTTCGGCGATGCCCTTGTGGCGGACCAGCCTGGAGACGCAGATCACGACCGCGCGCTCCTCGGGCACGCCGAAGGCGGCGCGCAGGCGCGATCGGGCGACGGGATCGGGGCGGAAGATCGCCGGGTCGCGGCCGTTGCCTGCCGGCGTCGCATTCCGGTGGATCCGGAGCCGGCGCGCGTCCGCCGCCTCCGCCTCCGAGACGGTGAGAAAACGGTCGGTCACGCGCCCGGCAGCCAGCTCCATGCCGAGCGACGCCGCGCGACGCCACGCCGGACCCGGCTGGTTGAACAGGAATCCGTGGCAGGTGTAGGCGATGCTCGGCACCCCGGCCTGCCAGGCCGCAAGGCGTGCGAGGAAGCCGCTGATCGGCATGTGAGCGTGAACCATGTCGAATCGCTCGGCCCGGAGGACGCGGCGCAGCGCCCGGTAGGCCTTGGTCTGGGCGGCCGGCGAGGCGGAGCGCGCCAGAGGCAGCTCGATGATCCGGAAACCTTCGCCGCGAGCAATCTCGAGGAGCGCACCGGGTGCGGAGGCGCCGACGATGTCGTGGCCGCGCTCGCGCAGCGCACGCATCAGCGGCAGCAGGAACTGGATCAGCGAGAAATCAACGTTGGCGATCTCGAGGACCCGCTTCGAGCCGCCTCTGCAGGACACTAGCCGATCCGGGTGATGGCCCAACGCACCTGCCTGGTGTCGCGCGTGTCGGCCGACAGCAAGACCTGTCTCGTCGCACGGCGCGCGCCGCTTCCCAGATAGATGCTGTCCTCAACGGCCGGGCGAGCGCCATCCGCGCGCAGACGCCACAACCCGCCTGACCCGAGACGCAACAGCACCGCGTCGCCGTCCGCCTCGGTCGCCGGCTCCACGGATGGATGGAGGTGGAAGCGGATCGTGAACGGGTGCGATCCGCCACCCTCGACCGCGTCCTCGCCGCGCAGATCGTCGCCCGTCTCGGCGAGGTAGAGGCGGCGGTGGTGGGTCGCCTCGAAGCCGCGCTGGTAGCCGTCGTGGCTGGCCTCCAGCCAATGCGCGCCGCCAGTGGATTGGCGCTGGACGACGACCTTTCCGGGGCGGCGTCCCAACCCGTCCTGCCTGATCTCCGACGAGCTGGTGTCGGCAAGGGTGAGCGTGGAGTGGGCGGCGGTCGCGCGCAGCGCGCTCCGCCATTCCTCCGGGGCCGAGACGGCGCCGCAATTGACGATCAGCCGCTCGCGTCCGATGGACATCTCGAAGGCCAGCGTTCCGGCGGCTGCCCGCCAGTCGACCCCGGACGCGGCGGGGACGCCGGTGTCGGCGATCAGCACCGTCCGGCCGGACGCCAGCCGTTCGAAGCCCGCATCTGCCAAGGTCGCGTGAACGGCGCGTCCTCGCCCGGCTTGGCCTAGCACCAGGTCGATCGCGGTCGAATCCTCCTCCTCGGACGCGTTGAACAACGCCAGGCCGCCGTCCGCGTGGCGGAAGGTGCGAAGGGCCGGACACATCCGGTCGAGGCAGGCAGCGAGCGCGATCGGCGGCGACGTGCCGGCGGTCGCGAACAGCAGCTTCATCTCGACCAGTTCGCGCAGCGCGCCGAGCTGGCGAAGGCGCTCTTCAACGTCGGCGAGATGGCGGGAGGCGATTTCGGTAGCTTCCGCGCAGTCGCGCTCCGGCTGATCGGCGAGCGCGAGCAGCGAGCGGATCTCGTC
>CAXTUK010000302.1:0-3391 GCA_964247395.1 uncultured Acetobacteraceae bacterium | reverse complement strand
CCAAGTTGATGCGCGACCTGATCGCGAAATGCGCCACCTGCAAGGTCCTGACGTTCGATGACACGGCGATCGCCGAGACCAGCTCGCGCATGCCGCAGCTCACCACGTCGCTGCTGCAGCGTTTCGGCAGCAAATGGACCTACTCGCTCGCCATCAACGATCTCTATTACGATTTCATGGGTCCGTCGCTCACCTCGGCCGGCCGCGATCCCGGAGGGCCGCCGGTCAACGTCAGCGCCGGGGATGGCAGCAACTCGGCCTACGAACGGATTCGCGCCGGCCAGTTCCAGGCCGCCACCGTCCCAGAACCGCTGCTCCTCCAGGGCTGGCAGCTGGTCGACGAGCTCAACCGCGCATTCGCGGGCGCCCCCCCATCCGGCTACGTCGCTCCCGTCCACCTCGTCACCGCCAGCAACGTCGACGCGGACGGCGGCAAGAAGGATATCTACGACCCCGCCAACGGCTACCGCGACGCCTACGCCCGGATCTGGAAATAGCGCCGCCGGTTGGCAAACCGGCCGACCACGCTCAAGATTGCGACGCCCGAAGCAGGAAGCCGTGTGACGATCCTGACCCTGTGTGCCGATCTGCTGGTCGCTTGCGGCCTTGCTGCCGTCCTCGCAGGAGCGCTCGCGGCCCGCCGCTTCATCGTCCGGCCACGGAACCGGCCAGCTTTCCGTCCGCCGGTCACCATCCTCAAGCCGCTCTGCGGCCTGGAGCCACGGCTCGAGGAGGCGCTCGCCTCGATCTGCGCCCAGGATTATCCGGTCTTCCAGATCGTCTTCGGCGTCTGCGCATCGGACGACCCGTCGCTCGAGACCGTCCGCCGCATCAGGCAGCGTTTTCCTGACCACGACATCGCCACCATCGTCGCCCCCGCCCCGTCCGGAACCAATCGCAAGATCGGCAATCTCCTCAACATGCTGCCGGCGGCCCGGCACGACATCCTGGTCTGTTCAGACAGCGACCTTCATGTCGCCGCCGACTACCTCGATCAGGTCGTCGCCAGCCTCGAGCGCCCGGGCGCCGGCCTCGTCACCACCGTCTGCACGGGCCTGCCCACCGCCACGGGATTTGCGGCCAGGCTCGGTGCCAGCGCGATCAGCCACTCCTTCCTGCCCAGCGTCTTCCTGTCCCGCGCGCTGGGTCGCGCCGACTGCCTCGGCACCACCATGGCGCTGCGGCGCGAGACGCTCGCCCGGATCGGCGGCCTGCGCGCCCTTCTCGCCCATGTGGGCGACGACAACGTGCTAGGCCGCCGCGTTCGCGCGCTCGGTCTCGACGTGGCGCTGACCGCGACCGTGCCGATGACCGCCGTTCCTGAAACCTCGTTCGGCGATCTCTGGCAGCACGAGCTGCGGTGGGCGCGTACCATCCGCGCGCTCGAGCCGATATTGTTCGCGACCTCGATCGTCCAATACCCGCTTTTCTGGGCGACGCTCGCCATCGCGCTGAGCGGCGCCTCGTCCGCCTCGCTCCTCCTGTTTGGTGTCGCCTGGGCTACCCGCGCCGCCGCCGCGCTCTGGACAGACCGTCTGTTCCGCACGGGCCTCGCGACGCCCGTCTGGTTGCTGCCCGCCCGCGACATCCTATCCGCCAGCATCGTGGTGGCCAGCTACGTCGGCGCCCGCGTCGTCTGGCGCGGCAACACGCTCCGTGCTCGAGGTTACCGCCTTCGAGAGATCGGGGCGTTGCCCTAAACCTCGCGAAAGGCAATGCCCCTGGAACCCCCGTGTAAAGGCGTGCTGGTCCTCAGATTGTCCGGTAGAGCATCTCCGGCTGCACCCGCACCGGCTCCGTCTCGATCAATAATCCCTCGCGCCAGGCCCGATAGAAGCAGCTCCGCCGCCCCGTATGGCAGGCGACACCCTCCTGCTCGACCAGCAGAAGCAGCGCGTCGCCGTCGCAATCGACCCGCAGCTCCCGCAATCGTTGCGTCTGCCCGGACCGCTCGCCCTTCCGCCACAGCGTGCCGCGGCTGCGGCTGAAGTAGCAGACCCGCCCGGTCGCCACCGTCTCCAGCACCGCCTCGCGGTCCATCCAGGCCATCATCAACAGCTCCCCGCTGCCGTGCGCCTGCGCGACCGCGGCCACCAGGCCACGCTCGTCGAACCGGATCGCGTCGAGCAGCGCCTCGCTCACGACGCCGCACCCGGCAACCTGATCCATGCCGGCACCCGCGTGTGCAGCGTCACCCCGCCGCCGGCCAGCGTGTCGTGCAGATGTTCGAGCCGGACCACCGCCATCCCCAGCTCATCGCGCGAAGAGCGCATCGTGCCCGCCTCGCGGTCCCCCGCCAGCAGCGCCGTCCCCGGCGGCGGCAACGCTCCCTCGGCGCTGACCGGCACCAGCCGGCGCTTCAGCAGGCCTCGGTAGCGCGTCCGCGCCGTCAGCTCCTGGCCCATGTAGCAACCCTTGGTCCACGACACGCCGCCCAGTTCGTCGAACCCAGCCTCCAGGAGCAGGCTCTTCTCGGCCTCCAGGTCGCGCGCGCCATCCGGCAGCCCGAGCAGCAGCCGGTGCCGGTCGTAATCCGCCATGTCGGCGTTGACCGCCAGCACCTGCTCAGCCAGCACCCGGAAACCGGCCCCCGGCAGCCGCGGATCGGGCGCGCCGATCCCGTCCGTCCCGATCTCGCCGTCCCACCCGACGTGCACCACCAGGCCGGTCCGCTCGATGGCCACCCGCGAGCGGAGCCGGAACCGCCCGAGTTTGCCCGCCACCAGCTCCGCCTGCGCCTCCGCGCAATCGAGCAGCAGCCGATCTCCATCGCTGAAGACGAAGAAGTCAGCCAGCCACTTTCCCTGCGGCGTCAGCAGCGCCGCCCATACTGCCCGTCCCGGCACGGCCAGCGTCACGTCGTTCGACACCAGTCCCTGCAGGAATGGGCCCCGGTCCTCGCCGCCGACCGCCAGCACCACTCGGTCGCACAGATGTGCCATCTTCCGCATCGTCCGCACTTGGCCCGATCCGCGCGTTGGGGCAAGAACCGCCCGGCAGATGCGCGTGCTCTTCATCACCGCGACACGTCTCGGCGACGCCGTGCTGTCCACCGGCCTCCTCGACCACCTGCTTCGCACCACACCGGGCGCACGGTTCACCGTCGCCTGTGGCCCCGTCGCCGCCGGCCTGTTCGCCCGGCTGCCTGGCCTGCAGCGCACGATTGTGGTCGAGAAGCGACGCCACGACCTCCACTGGCTCCGCCTCTGGGCGGCCACCGCCGGCACGCGCTGGGATCTGGCGATCGATCTTCGCGGCTCGATGCTGACCTTCCTCCTGCCCGCCAGGCGCCGTCGCATCATGCGCGGGGGCCGCCGTCCCGGTCATCGCCTCGCCCATCTCGCGGGCGTGCTCGATCTCGCCCGACCACCCCTTCCCACGGTCTGGACCG
>CAXTUK010000301.1:0-3393 GCA_964247395.1 uncultured Acetobacteraceae bacterium | reverse complement strand
GCTGCAGGTTGTCCAGACCCTCTTTCGGCGGCGGGAACCGAGCGGTTCGGCTGCCCGGGCGATCGACCGCACGCTGCCGGGGACGCTCGGCGCCGGGGCCGCGCTCTATCTCGCGATCGCGCTGATGATCGCCGTCGCGTCCGGCTTCGAGACGGCGATGTCGACAGGCCTGCTGATCGCCTTCGTGCTCTACGCCGCCTTCGCCGCCCTGTTGCACGAACTCATCATCGGATTGGCCGGCATGCACTCGGGATGGTTTCCCGCCTTCGCCGTCGCCGTCGTCAGCCTCGGCGTCGGCCTGCTGATCGGCTTCCCGGCCGGACCATTGGCCTTGCTGACTGGCTTCACGGCTTCGACTGGGCCGGCGTTCGCCGACATGGGTTGCGATCTCAAAGCGGGTTTCCTCCTGCGAGGCGAAGGGATCGACGCGAGCTTCGAGCGCGAGGGCCGCAGGCAGCAATATTTCGCGGCCATGTTCGCTCTCCTGGTGGCAGCGCTCGTGGTCACGGCGACGTTCCATGGATACTTCGCGCGCGGCCAGGTCGCACCGGTGGACCGCGTCTTCGTCGCTGCCATCAAGGCCGGATCGAGTCCGGCGGTCGCGCACGCCCTGTTCGTCTGGGCGATACCGGGCGCGGTGCTGCAGGCGCTTGGCGGCCCGCGGCGCCAGATCGGCGTCATGTTCGCGACCGGCTTGCTGCTCTCCTCGCCCCTTGCCGGCTGGGCGATCCTCGCCGGTCTGCTTTGCAGGGCCGCCTGGCTCAGGCTGGCCGGCCCGAACTCTCGCGCCACGATGCAGGTCTTCGCCGCCGGCAGCATCGCCGGCGACGCACTGCTAGGCTTCGCAAGAGCCTTCGTCCGCTGATCGAAGATCTTCGTCAGTCGGGCAGCATCACGATCACTGCTGCCTGGGCAGCGATTCCTTCTTCACGGCCGACGAAGCCCAGGCGTTCGCTCGTGGTGGCCTTGACCGACACAAGATCGATCTCGATGCCGAGCAGGGTCGCCAGACGCGTGCGCATCGCCTCCGCGTGAGGTGCGATCCTGGGTCGCTCGCAGATCAGCGTCACGTCGGCCGACGTCAGCTTCCCCTGGCGAGCGGAGACCCGCATCGCTGCATGACGCAGGAAACGAGCGCTGTCGGCATCCCGCCACTGCTCGTCCGTGGGCGGGAAGTGCCGGCCGATGTCACCTTCCGCCAACGCCCCGTAGATGGCGTCGCACAAGGCGTGGATCCCGACATCCGCGTCGGAATGGCCGGCGAGACCGTGCGTGTGCGCAACCGTGATCCCGCACAGCACGAGAGGGCGGTCCGCCACGAGCGCATGCACGTCGTAGCCGATGCCGATGCGAGGGTTCATTGGGGGCAGACCTCCTCCTGCGTCGCATTGCGCCGTGGAACTGATCAGCCTACTTTGCACAAATGCTGGGCAGACCCAAATTTGGACCCATCACCGTCGGCAAGCTGACGATCAGTGCGCCAGTCATCCTGGCGCCCATGTCCGGAGTGACGGACCTTCCGTTCAGGCGCCTCGCGAGAAGCCTTGGCGCCGGTCTCGTCGTATCCGAGATGATCGCCTCATGGGCGATGGTCCGCGAGAATGCCGCGACGATCCGCAAGTCCGAGGTCGGCGCCGGCGGGCTGAACGCCGTCCAGCTCGCCGGCTGCGAACCTGACGCCATGGCCGAGGCAGCCAGGATCGCGGCCGGACGCGGCGCCGACCTCATCGACATCAATTTCGGTTGCCCGGTGAAGAAGGTCGCGGTTGGCCAGCAGGCCGGGTCGGCGTTGATGCGCGACGAGATCGCGGCCGCTCGGCTCCTCGACGCAACGGTGCGCGCCGTCGACGTCCCCGTTACCCTGAAGATGCGCATGGGCTGGGATCGAGCCAGCTTGAATGCGCCCGCGTTGGCTCGGACCGCCGAGCAATGCGGTATTCGAATGGTGACCGTGCACGGCCGAACCCGACAACAGTTTTATGAAGGCAACGCCGACTGGGAGTTCGTCGCCCGAGTCAAGGCTGCGGTTGGCATCCCGGTGATCGTCAACGGCGACATCAGGTCGGCGGCAGACGCCGACGAGGCTCTCCAGAGGTCAGGCGCCGATGGCATCATGGTCGGTCGAGGAAGCTACGGACGGCCCTGGTTGCCGGGTCATCTCATCCGCTATCTGGGTGGTGTCGAGTGTCCGGATGAACCTGACCTTTCCACCGAGAAGATAATCGTTCTTGGTCATTACGAGGCGATGCTAGAGCACTTTGGTCGGGAAGCCGGGATGCGGATCGCCCGCAAGCATGTCGGGTGGTATTCGAGCGGGCTTCCTGGGTCAGCCATCTTCCGGGCTGCCGTGAACCGGGTGGCTGACGCGGACGCCGCGCGTTTCGAGATCGCCAGGTTCTTCGAGGATCTGATCGAGAAAGGCCACGTCCGGCCACGGGCGGCGACTGAGAAACTCGCTTGGGCAGCGTAAAACCTGTCAGGTTGGGTGCAAGGCCTGTCCAGCACCGAACCGAAATCGAGCCCCACCAGATCATGGATGCGCTCCCGGTGGTCGTCCTCGTCCTCGACGAGGAGGATCGCATCGAAGCGGCGAATGCCACGGCGGAACCCTTCTTCAGCCTTTCGGTCGCCGCTCTTCTCCAGACGCGGCTTCAGGATCTTATTCCGAACGACAGTCCGCTCTTCATGATGGTTCGCCAGGTCCGGTCTCGCGGAGGCACCGTCATCGAGCACGATCTGACGCTCGAAAGTCCCCGCCTCTCGCGCCACGACGTCATCGCCCAGGGTACGCTGCTGACCGAGCAACCGGCCTCGGTCCTGTTGACCCTGCAGGACAGTTCGAGCCTTCGTGCGCTGGATCGGCGCCTGACATTCCGCAACGCCGCCCGCAGCGTCGCGGGAATGGCGGCGATCCTCGCCCACGAGGTCAAGAACCCGCTGTCCGGCATCCGAGGGGCTGCGCAATTGCTGGAGGGCACCGTGAGTTCGGCGGGTGACCGCGAACTTGCCGTGCTGATCAGGGAAGAGGCCGACAGGATCCGATTGCTTGTCGATCGGATGGAAATGTTTGGTGAGAAGCCGATCGAGCGCAGACCGGTCAACATCCATCGTGTTCTAGAGCATGTCCGAATGCTGGCGCATTCCGGATTTGCGGCTCACATCCGGATCATCGAACGATACGATCCCTCGCTGCCATCGGTGTTCGGCAATCGTGACCAGCTTGTCCAGGTCCTTCTCAACCTGGTCAAGAACGCCGCGGAAGCGATCAGCTCCGATCCGGCGGGAGGCGAGATCACCTTGGCCACCGCCTACCGGCACGGCCTGCGGCTGGTGATGCCCGGCTCGGCGGAGCGCGTGCACCTGCCGCTTCTGGTCACGGTGCGCGACACGGGA
>CAXTUK010000300.1:0-3407 GCA_964247395.1 uncultured Acetobacteraceae bacterium | reverse complement strand
CCCCCCCCCCCCCGCGCGCGCCCCCCCCCCGCCGCCCGCGCGCGCCGCCGCGACCATCGCGTCTCGCGCGGGGCGGGGCGGCGGCCGGCTCGGCGTGTTAGTCCTCGATACGGGATCCGGGCGGATGCTGGCGCACCGGGCCGACGAGCGCTTCCTGATGTGCAGCACGTTCAAGGGCGTGCTCGCGGCGATGGTGCTGTCGCGCGTCGATTCCGGCCGCGACGATCTCGCGAGCCTGGTGTCTTACGGAAGGAAGGACCTGGTGGCGTATGCGCCGGTGACGCGCGCGCATGTCGGCCAGGGGGCGCTGTCGGTGGGCGCATTGTGCTCGGCCATCCTCCGGTTCAGCGACAACGGGGCCGCCAACCTGCTGCTGGCGCGGGTCGGGGGTCCGGCGGCGCTGACGGCCTATGCGCGCGGCCTCGGCGACCTCGTGACGCGGTTCGATCGATACCAACCCGAGGCCGACGATCGCTCGGGCGCGCTCGACACCACGACGCCGCGCGCCATCGTGGGCACCGCCAAGGTCATCCTGATGGGTAACGCGCTGAGCCCGAAAAGCCGGGCGGCGCTCGAAGGCTGGATGATCGCCTACGAGATCGGAAAAGCCCGGCTGCGTGCGTCGTTTCCGCCGATCTGGAGGGCTGGCGACAGGACCGGGACGGGCAACGGCGAGTGCAACGACTACGCGATCGCGCGCCGGCCGGGCCGGGCGCCGCTGATCATGGCCGCCTATCATGACGCGCCGGGGATGGAGCTGGCGGCGCAGGAGGCGCTGCTGCGTGAGGTCGGGGCAGTCATCGTGAGCTGGGCGGGGTAGCGCCGCGGCCGGCCAGGGCTCCGACACTGTGAACTCATCGAGCGAAATCTTTGGGCAGGGCCTCGATACTGCTTGTTGCGCCTCGAGTGCGGAGCGATCCACAACCTTGTCCGGTTCAAGTCCGGCGGGGCCACGACCTGATCGAGAACCGATGAACGCCCAGGTAATCTGCAGTATGACAGCAGGGAGCCTGCGAGAATGGTCAAGACGATTCTGCTCGCCGGCGCCGCCGGCGATCTAGGCGATCGCATTGCCCACGCGCTGATCGCGCGCGGCGCGGCCGTGCGCGCCCTGGTGCGAGACGACGTGCCCGGTGCGAACCGGGACCGGCTTTCCGCGCAGGGCTTGACGGTCACGCCGGCCGCCATGAGCGACGTCGGATCGGTCGCGCGCGCATGCGAGGGCGTCGCGTGCGTCGTATCCGCGCTCAACGGGTTGCGCGAGGTCATCGTCGAGCGTCAGGGCGTTCTGCTGGACGCCGCGGTCAGGGCAGGCGTGCCACGCTTCATCTCGTCGGACTACTCGGCCGATTTCACCAAGACCCGGCCGGGCGAAAACCGCAATTTCGATCTGCGGCGCGAGTTCATGGCACGGGCGGACCGCGCGCCGATCAAGGTCACCTCCATCCTGAACGGCGCGTTCATGGACATGCTGAGGGGCGGGATGCCGATCATCCAGCCGCGCGTTCGTCGCGTCCTCTACTGGGGCGAGGCGGACCAGCCGCTCGACTTCACCACGAAGGACGATGTCGCGGCCTTCACCGCGGCCGCAGCGATGGACGATACCACGCCACGCATCCTCCGCATCGCCGGCGATACGCTGAGCGCGCGCGACTTGGCGACGGTGATGGGGACAGCGAGCGGGCAAGCGTATCGTCTGCTTCGGGTGGGCGGCGTCGGCTCGCTCGGGACGCTCATTCGTCTCGCTAAGCTCGTCGCGCCGCAGCCGCGCGCGGTGTTTCCGCCGTGGCAGGGCATGCAGTATATGCGCGACATGTTCGGTGGAAGGGCCAGGCTCGAGCCCTTGGACAATCAACGCTACCCGGACCTGCGCTGGACCCGTGTGCGCGACATGCTCGCGACACGACGCTGATGAGCCGGTCAGGCGCGTCAGCGGCCCCAGATTCGCAAACAGCTCGGACCAGGGGGTCGCGAGACATGTCGGACCCGGCTATCCAGAGACCCAAGCGATCCGGTCCGAGGAACAGATGCAGCTTCATGGGATGCGCATGTCCGGGAATTGCTGGAAGGCAGCGCAGATCCTCAAGCTGACCGGACATCAGTTCGAGTGGGTGGAAACCGACGGCAACGCAGGGGCCACAAGGACGCCCGAGTTCCTGGCCATCAACCCGATCGGCAAGGTGCCGGCGCTGGTGCTGGATGACGGCGTCGTGCTGACGGAGAGCAACGCCATCCTGCTGCACTATGGCGAGGGGACATCGTGGTTGCCGTCGCCTGGTCTCGCGAGGACCCGCGTGCATGAGTGGCTTTTCTTCGAACAGTACAGGCACGAACCGTATATCGCCGTCGCTCGCAATCTGGTCGCTTGTCGGATGGCATCGTTGCCGGACATCACCCCCCTTCCGCGACCCGAGGGCTTCGCCGCCCCGGGCACTCAGTCGGCCGCGACCGGGTCGCCGCGCGAGCCGGTCGGCACCGGCCGATAGAGCAGCACTGGCGCATCCGGCCGGAGCTGCAGGAGAAGGTCGAAGTCGCGCACGTTCGCGGTGAGCACCACGGCATCACGCTCGAGTGCGCTCATCAGAATTGCTCCATCGAGCAACAGCTTGAGGTGGGCGCCTTTCGCCCATCCCTGCCTGCGAGCGAGGATGCCGGCCAAGGCTCCCGCCTGGTCCCATGCCGAGGCCGAGGGCTGGATCAGATGCTCTGGCGGCATCCGGCTGAGCATGGATGCGACACGCGCACGGGACGCGGGCGTCCGTGGGTCGGCCGGCGGCAACTTGGCGGCGCCGGCCGCCAGCTCCGCTCGGCAAACGGTGGAGTGGAGCAGACGACTGAGCGGCGTGCGCACCAGAGCCGCCCCCAAGGGCGGCACCAGGCCGTTCAGCGCATCGATGTAGAAGCAGCTGTCGGGCAGGATCGCCGCACCCGGCCGCACGAGGGCGGGATCGAATGGCAGCTCGGAATCAGGACGACGAGGAAGCTGACGTGTCCCGTCCGACTCAGACATCCACCACGAGATCAACATCGAGAGCGCCGGCCTGGTCGAGCAACCAAGCCCCGAAGGTGTCGGCGCCGGCCAGTACGGCCAGTCCCGCGTTCAGCAGTTCAGTCCGGCTGGTCACGCCGAGGCGTTCGCCTGCCGCGGCGAGCAACTCCGCGTCCAGACGGGCCGAGACGGCGCGTCCTTTGCGCCTTCCCCCGACGCCCCGTGCACGAAGATTGTCCTTGGCGGTCTCGACAAAGGCCAACAGCTGCACATCGGTTTGAGGCATCCGCTCCCCTCCACATGTCAGCGACAGCGTATCACAGTTGGCCAATATTTGCGCTACACCGAGAGTGTCGCGGGTCTGGGGCGGCTCGCCCCAGCGGGGTCCACGGGCGGCCCCCCGGACGGTCGCTTAAGA
>CAXTUK010000299.1:0-3432 GCA_964247395.1 uncultured Acetobacteraceae bacterium | reverse complement strand
GGTACCCCCCCGCCCGGGGGGCTCACCCCCCCCCCCCCCGGCCCCCCCCGGGGCGGCCCGGCCCCGCGCCGCGACCAGCAGCGCCACCGACACCGCACCCGCCTCCTTCAACGCGAGCGTGCACGCGGTCGCCGTCGATCCGGTCGTGAGCACATCGTCGACCAGCACCACCCTGGCGCCGGCGAAGCCCTGCGCCGCGAAGGGCGCACCGCGATCGCGCCACCCAGTTCCCGGCGTCGCTCCGCCGCCGATCGCGACGCGAGCGGCACCGTCGCCCGGTGACGGACCAGACCGTCCACGACCAGCCTCGGCGCCGGCGCACGACCGCGTGTCGAGGCTTTCGCCAGCAGCACGGCCTGGTTGTAGCGGCGACTGCGCAGGCGGGCGCGGTGCAAGGGCACCGGGACGATCAGGTCGGCGGCGGCGAGCAGCTCGGCCCCTGCTCGCGCCATGTGGGCTCCGAGAACCGCCGCGTTCTCCGTGCGGTCGGCGTATTTCAACGGCAGGATCAGCCGTCGCGAAAACCCGTCATAGACGAACGCCGCGCGCGCGTTGTCCCAGGCGGGAGGCGACTCGACGCATGTCGGGCAGCATCGCTCGGGTCCGGCATACCCCTCGCTCGCGAACGGCGAAGCGCACCGGGCGCAGCACGGATCGACCAGGAAGGAAGCCTGCCGGAAGCAGTCGGCGCAGAACGCGCCGTCCTTGGGGACGATGGTGTCGCATGTCGGGCAGTGCGCCGGGAGCACCAAGTCGATCGCCGACCGGGCGGCTCGACGTACGATCGTCATGAGTTTCGACATCGCAACGGACTTTACACGCCAGCGGGCCTGCCTGGCAATCCGGGTCAGACCGGCAGCCTTCGGCTCATTCCAAGCCCGTCTTGCTCCGGTCAAGCCATTCAGAAATGTTGCGCACGCTATCACCGTAGAAGGTGCGGTAGAGATCCCGCCCGACATAGCCGATATGCGGCGTTGCCAGGACTCTGGTCAGCGAGCGGAAGGGATGGTCAGGCGGCAGCGGCTCGTCGTCGAACACGTCGACCGCATAGCCGCCGATCTCACGGTTGCCAAGCGCCCGCACCAGTGCCGCCTCGTCGACGATCGGGCCCCGTGAGGTGTTCACGAGCCACGCGTCGCGCTTCATGAGCGCGAGTGCACCGGCATCGACGAGGCCGCGCGTCCGCCGGCTCAGCACGGAGTGTATCGAGAGCACGTCTGCTCTCGCGAACAACGCATCTCTCGTGACCGCCTCGACGCCCGCTTCCGCGGCGCGCTCGGCGGTGAGGTTCTTGCTCCAGGCGATCACCTTCATGCCGAACGCAACGCCTATCAACGCGACCGCGCCACCGATGCGTCCAAGTCCAAGCACTCCGAGCGTTCGACCCGACAACTCGCGCCCGACGCGACACTGCCAGCCCCCGGCGCGCACGGAAGCCGCCTCGTCGACGAGACCGCGCTGGCTCGCGAGGATCAACGCCCAGGTCAGCTCGATCGTTGGAGTCGACGAATAGCCGGTGTGCGCGATCCGGATACCCAGACGCTCGGCCGCCGCGGTGTCGATCGCAGCGTTCACCGGCCCTGTCGATGCGATGAACCGGAGGCACGGAAGTCGTTCGAGAAGGGAAGCAGGCAATGCTGTCCGCTCACGCATCACACACAGCGCGTCGAATGAAGCGAGACGCTCGACGAGCCGGTCCTCGTCGGCAACGTGGTCCGAGAAAACCGTGATTTCCGCCCGATCCGACACTGGCGACCAATCCGCGGCGTCGAGCGCCACCGACTGGTAATCGTCGAGAATTGCCAGGCGCGGACGGCTCGGAGGTTTGGAACTCATCGGGCAACCACTCCATCAACAGCTTGTGTTCGTTCCGTTCGAGCCTCTGCTGGCATCCTGGTACCCAATTGACCTGCAGCCGCCTGCAATCACGTCGAAAGCGGCGGCCATATTGGCCGGCAAGCGAGGAAAGAACATGGCCTATGGTTTTCTCTGGGATTCCAACCTGCCGCTCGACGTGCACGATGACGCCGTGGCGGCAGTGCTGCGGGAATTCGACGTATCGGTGGAGGGTTCGACCGACCTGCCCGCGATCGGCCGCAGGATAGCGGCGCACGAGCCCGACGTCGCCTTTATTCCCTCGGCCGATTGGCATCGCTCGCTCCGCAAGGGCGACCTGCACTACCGCGGGCTCGTCATGCCGACGTCGAAATTCACCGGCCTGGCGGACCTGCCGAGCGTCCTGGTCGTGCGCAAGGACGACCCCGCCGGAAGCCTGATGAACCTGGAAGGCGCCACGTACGGGTATATCAACCGGTCCTGCACCTCCAGCTACTTCCCGCCGGCGGTGATGCTGATGGAGAAGGGCATCCAGTTCGACCGATTCCTCGCCATGCGGCCCGTCAAGGCATGGCAGGGGCAGGTTGATGCGGTGATCAGCGGTGAAGTGCGATCCACCATGGTGCCGGAAGATTTGTGGCGCACGACGGATGCCAACGCGGAAGCCACCAGGCTCATCGATCGCTACGATCATGGCAAGGCCGCCATCGTCGTGGCCCGGCACGATCTCGACCCAAAGCTCCGTGCCGCCCTGACCGATGCACTCGTGCGATGGGTGCCGCCCTGGTCGTCAGTGTACGGCTGCTTCAAGCCGTTCCTCTATGCCGACGTTCACTTCTTCTTCCACGAGCTCAACAAGCTGCCCGCCGGCATCTGATCGCTGCAGTTCCGAGAGCCGCCGCATCTCCGCCGCGAACACCGATAGCCATGACCAATCCAGCCCCTTTCGATCGAGCAGCGGTACGGGCGCACCGGGACCGTGCGGCGTCCCGCGTCGGGCGGGTCGAGCCGATCCTGCGGGAGGCGGCCGAGCGACTGCTCGACCGTCTCGACGATGTGACCCGCTCGTTCGACAGCGCGCTCGATGTCGGCGGCCGCGGCGTCGTCGCTCCGCTGCTGGCGGCGCGCGGGATCCCGACGGTCGGCATGGATCTCTCGGCCGCCATGGCCGCGCGAGCCGGCGCGCCCTCGATCGCGGCCGACGAGGAGCAGCTTCCCTTCGCCGATGCCAGCTTCGACCTGGTGATCGCGAGCCTGTCCCTGCACTGGGCGAACGACCTGCCCGGGGTGCTGATCCAGCTTCGTCGATCGTTGCGCCCCGACGGATTGCTGCTCGCGAGCATGCCCGTGCTCGACACGATGGGACCCTTGCGTCGCGCGTTGATCGAGGCGGAGGAGTTCCTGCGCGACGGCGCGTCGGCGCGCGTCTCGCCGTTCCCCGAACTGCGCGACTGCGCGGGCCTGCTCCAGCGCGCCGGCTTCGCACTTCCCGTGGCCGACGCCGAGAGCCTGACACTCGCCTACGCCGATCCGCTCGACCTGCTGCGCGACCTGCAGGCGGCGGTCGCGAAGCCTGACGGCATTCGTCTCCCCCGC
>CAXTUK010000298.1:0-3434 GCA_964247395.1 uncultured Acetobacteraceae bacterium | reverse complement strand
GGCTGGTCATGCCGCCGCGTGTGGTCAGCACGCCGCGCGCCGCGTGCATGCCGTGGATGTCCTCGGGGCTGGTCTCCGCTCGCACCAGGATCACTCGCTCCCCGTTGGAAGCCCGCTTCTCCGCCTCGTCGGCCGAGAATACGACCGTTCCCGAAGCGGCGCCCGGACTCGCCGGCAGGCCCTTCGACAGCAGCGTCCGCTCCGCGTCCGGATCCAGCGTCGGATGCAACAGCTGGTCGAGCGCCGACGCATTCACCCGCGCCACTGCCTCGTTCCGCTCGATCAGGCCCTCGCCCGCCATTTCGACCGCGATCCTCAGCGACGCCGCGGCCGTCCGCTTCCCCGAGCGCGTCTGCAGCATGTAGAGCTTGTTCTGCTGCACCGTGAACTCGATGTCCTGCATGTCCTTGGTGTGGCGTTCGAGCGTCTCGCGCACCCTCATCAGCTCGGCATAGGCATCGGGAAGCGCTGTCTGCATCGGCGTCTCGCCGGGCTTGGCGCCGTGCGCCGACATCGGCTGCGGCGTCCTGATGCCGGCGACGACATCCTCCCCCTGCGCGTTGACCAGGTATTCGCCGTAGAATAGGTTCTCGCCGGTCGACGGGTTGCGGGTGAAGCAGACGCCGGTGGCGCTGCCCTCGCCCATGTTGCCGAACACCATCGCCTGGATGTTCACCGCCGTGCCCCAGCTGGCCGGAATGTCGTGCAGCCGCCGATAGGTGTTGGCGCGAGGGTTCATCCACGATCCGAACACCGCGCCGATGGCGCCCCAGAGCTGCTCCTGCGGATCCTGCGGAAACGGATGGCCGGTCTCATGCTCGACCAGCGCCCGATAGTCGTCCACCACCCGCTGCCAGTCCGCTGCCGACAGCTCTGTATCGAGCATCCCGCCAGTGTCGAGCTTGACCTCGTCGATCACCTCCTCGAACCGGTGGTGGTCGACGCCGAGCACCACCGAGCCGTACATCTGGATGAAGCGGCGGTAGCTGTCCCAGGCGAAGCGCGAGTCCGACGCCACTTCGGCCAACCCCAGCACCGTCCGGTCGTTCAGGCCCAGGTTCAGCACGGTGTCCATCATGCCCGGCATCGATACCCGTGCGCCGGAACGGACCGACACCAGCAGCGGGCGCTCCAGATCGCCGAAGCCCAGCCCGACCGAGCCCTCGACATGCGCGAGCGCCGCGTCCACCTGCGACTTCAGCGTCCCGGGATAGCGGCGCTCATTGTCGGTGAATGCGGTGCACACCTCGGTCGTGATGGTGAAGCCGGGCGGCACCGGCAGCCCGATGCTGGCCATCTCGGCGAGATTGGCGCCCTTGCCGCCGAGCAGGTCGCGCATCTCGGCGCTGCCCTCGTTGCGGCCTGCGCCGAAGCTGTAGACCCATTTGGCCATCCCGTTCCTCCCTCCATGTCCCTGGTTCACGCGAGCGCCGGTTCGACGTCCGTGCGCGAGAAGCCGCCGCCGCTGAACAGCAGCGTGTCGCCCGTGGTCTTGGCGAGCGCGTAGGCGAGGCAGTCGCCGTAGCTCAGCCGGACGCTGTGCCGCGTCGCCCCGAAATGACGCCAGGCGGTCCGTGCGACGCCGGCCTGCTCGGCGGTGACCGGCACGATTTCGATCCCGGCGACGCGAACGAACTCGTCGAGCCGCAAGGCCGCGATCCGCCCGCCGCGCTCCTCGATCATGATCGCGATCTCGAGCCAGGTCGCCGCCGACATGAGCCGGACCGGATCGCCCACCAGCGCCTCGAGCAGCCGCTCAGCCTCGCACGGGTCGAAGATCATCGCGACCAGCGCCGATCCGTCGATCACCACGAGGCGGTCATCGAGGGAATCCGCGCCCGTCGTAGAACCTGTCCCGGTCGGGGCATTTCAGGCTCGCCCTGATCTCGGCCGCGATCCCCAGCAGCCGTGCCTTCAGCATCGCGCTGTCGCGGTTGTGCTGCTCGCGGTCGAGCCGCTCCTTGAGCGCCGCCGTCACCGCCGTCGTCAGGCTCTCGCCGGTCAGTCGCGCCAGCGACGCCGCCAGCCGACGCGCTTCCTCGGTCTTGATGTTGAGCTGATTCGGCATGATCTCTCGCCGCGCCGGATGGTAGAAAGAGCGTGTTGGTTGGTAGAAAATTAACCGCTGCGTCCGACACTGTCTACCCGGCTCGCGCATCCCAAGGACCTGTCCCCGTGAGAACCCGCTGCAGCCTGCTCGCAATCCTGTTCGTCGCGACGCCCTTGGCGGTCCGCGCCCAGGCCGCCGCCGCGCCCGCCAGATTGGACCGTCAGCAGATCCAGTCCATGCTCATCGAGGACGGCTTCAGCAGCGTCGCGACCCTGCGCCTGGCCGACCGAAGCTGGGTCGGCGTCGGCGCGCATGACGGCACGGTGGTGGCTTTCACGGTTGACGCCGGCACCGGCCGGCTGCTCACGGAGGAGAAGGTACGCTGACGGCGATGGCGCTCGACGGGCTCGACGACGACGCGATCCGACGCATCCTCGAGGCAACGACCCGGGTGGCCGTGGTCGGCGCCTCGCCGCGTCCCGAGCGCCCGTCGCACGCTGCAATCACCTTCTTCGAAGGTTGCGGCGTCGCCGTCGTGCCGGTCAACCCCGGCCTCGCGGGGCAGACGATCGCCGGCCTTCCCGTCGCAGCCTCCCTCGCCGAAGCCGAACCGCTTGATCTCGTCGACATCTTCCGCGCCAGCTCCCATGTCGGACCGATCGTCGACGAGGCCATCGCACTCGGCGCGCGCGCCATCTGGATGCAGCTCGGCGTCATCGATCTCGCCGCCGCCGCCCGGGCGCGCGCCGCTGGTCTCGCCGTGGTCGTCGATCGCTGCCCGATGATCGAATGGCCGAGACTGAAGGTTCGCCGTCCAGGTCTCCGATCACCGTTTTCTTGAACGCGGTCGTGTTCCGCGCCACCTTCGGTCCGCGGCGGATCGCCAAGCCGTTCAACAGGCGGAGCAGATCATGACCAACGAGGAACGCGATCTTATCGCCCGCTTCATCCAGCGCGCGAGCGGTGGCGGGCAGGGTGGCAGCGGCTTCGGCAGCAGCGTGCCGGCGACCCGGCCCAACCTGCCCCCGATCGACCCGGAGGCCGACCGCTACATCGGCCAGCAGTTCGATCAGTATCCGGAGGCGCGCTACCGCATCACCCAGATGGCGGTCGTCCAGGAGGCGGCGCTGGCCGAGGCGCAGAACCGCATCAAGCGCCTCGAGTGGGAGGTCAGCCAGGCGCAGGCCGCAGCTCAGCAGGCGCCGCGCGGCGGTGGCGGCCTGTTCGGCGGCCTGTTCGGCGGCGGCCAGCGGCCGCAGCAGGCGCCTCCCGGCTACGGCCAGCCCCAGTATCAGCCGCCCCCGCCGCAGTACCCGCCCAATTATCAACCGGGCATGTTCCAGCGTCAGGGCTCGGGCTTTCTGGGCTCGGCGCTGACCACTGC
>CAXTUK010000297.1:0-3449 GCA_964247395.1 uncultured Acetobacteraceae bacterium | reverse complement strand
ACGAGGCCGGACCGGCCTGCGGCGGCCGTTGCCGGTCATATTACGACCGCGGGCTGGATTGTCGGCTCGACAACGGCAACCACCTGCTGCTCTCGGGCAATCGGGACGCCTTCGCCTTTCTCGAACGGCTCGGCACTAGGGCAACGCTCGGCGGCCCGGACCGGCCGATGTTCCCGTTCATCGATCTCGCGACCCGTGAACGGTGGACGCTCCGGCTCGGGCAGGGTCGCGTTCCCTGGTGGGTCCTGTCGCCGGCGCGTCGCGTGCCGGGAACCAGCCTGCGGGAACATGGCTCGCTCCTGGCCCTGTTTCGGGCCGGCCCGGGCCGGACGGTTGCCGACTGCCTGGTGCCCGGGCCGCTCGCCGAGCGGCTGCTGACGCCGCTCGCCATCGCCGTTCTCAACACGCGGCCCGAACGCGGCAGCGCCGCGTTGCTGGCGGCCGTGTTTCGGGACTCGCTGGCGCGCGGCGGCGAGGCCTGCATACCGGCGTTTCCGCGCGAGGGCCTGTCCGAGAGCTTCGTCGATCCGGCGCTCGCCGCGCTGGCGGCGCTGGGCGCCGAGATCAGGCATGGCGCGCGCATCACCGCACTCGGTCAGGTCGACGGTCGCGTCCGGTCGCTCGCCGGACCCGATGGCGGCGTGAGCCTCGGACCGGACGACGCCGTCGTGCTGGCCGTCCCGGCGCCCGTCGCGACCACGCTGCTGCCCGGCCTGATGGCGCCCGACTCGTTCGAATCGATCATCAACCTGCATTTCCGCACCGATCGGACCGGCGAGGTGCCCGACATCGGAACCGCGAGGTTCATCGGACTGGTCAACTCCCTTGCCGAATGGGTGTTCCTCAAGGACGGCATCGTGTCGGTGACGATCAGCGCCGCCAACCGGTTCGAGGCTCTCGATCCGAACCAACTCACCGCGACGATCTGGCGCGACGTGGTGGCGGCACTGGGTCTGCCGGCCGGCGAGACGATGCCGCCCGCGAGGCTCGTCCGCGAGAAACGTGCCACCTTCGAAGCAACTCCCGAGCAGGAACGGCGTCGTGCTGCCGCAAGGACGAGCGTCGCAAATGTCACACTCGCCGGCGACTGGACGGCCACCGGCTTGCCGGCCACGATCGAAGGTGCGATCAGGTCCGGGCGAACGGCGGCCCATCTGATCCTCGGTCGGGCCTGAACAGCGCGCACCTGCCGGCTCGGCCTTCGGGTCGGACGGAATCGCGAGGAGCGGCTGAGTTGGTGCAGGTCGGAACGGCTGAAGTCGAGACGGAACGGGACGCGAGCCCGAAGGCCGACGATCGCATCGAAGCGGCCATCCAGGCCGCGAGCCTGGCCCTCTCCCGGCGGCAGAAGCCGGACGGTCACTGGGTGTTCGAGCTCGAGGCGGACGCGACGATTCCCGCCGAGTACGTCGTCCTCGAACATTTCGTCGATCGCATCGATTCGACGTTGCAATCCCGCATCGGACGCTATCTCCGCCGCATCCAGGGGGCGCACGGCGGCTGGCCGCTCTATCACGGCGGAAAGTTCGACCTGTCGGCGAGCGTGAAGGCTTATCTCGCGCTGAAGATGATCGGCGACGACGTCGATGCGGTGCACATGCGCCGTGCCCGCGCCGCGATCCTCGCGCACGGCGGCGCCGAGCGCTCGAACGTCTTCACGCGGTTCCAATTGGCGCTGTTCGGTTACGTGCCGTGGCGCGCCGTTCCGGTGATGCCGGTCGAGATCGTTCTGCTGCCGCGGCGTTTCTTCTTCAACATGTGGCGCATCTCGTACTGGTCGCGGACGGTGCTCGCCCCGATGATCGTGCTGGCCGCCCTCAGGCCGGTCGCGGTCAATCCTCGCGGGATCGAGATCGACGAGTTGTTCCGCAAGCCGCCCGCGCTGATCCGCGACTGGATACGCGGTCCCTACCGCTCCTGGTGGGGCTATCTGTTCAAGGCCCTAGACGTGGCGCTCCGCCCGGCCGAGCGCCTGGTTCCCGGACCGATCCGCCGGCTCGCCATCCGCCGCACCCTCGCCTTCGTCGAGGAGCGGCTGAACGGCGACAGCGGCCTCGGCGCGATCTATCCCGCGATGGCCAACACGGTGATGCTGTACCACGCGCTGGGCGTCGATCCGGCCGAACCGAATGCCGCCATCGCCTGGGCCGCCATCCAGCGCCTGCTGGTGGATGGCGAGGACGAAGCCTACTGCCAGCCTTGCGTATCGCCGATCTGGGACACCAGCCTGGCCGGCTTCGCGATGGCCGAGCAGCAGGACGGCGCACACGCGGCACCTCCGTCGGCCGATGTGGGCCAGGCCTGCGACTGGCTGCGCGACCGCCAGATCACCGCCGTCAAGGGCGACTGGGCGATCAACGCGCCCGAGCTCGCCCCGGGTGGCTGGGCTTTCCAGTACAACAACGACCACTATCCCGACGTCGACGACACCGCGGTCGTCGGCATGCTGCTGCATCGCCAGGGCGACCCCGAGCATGCCGACGCGGTCGAGCGTGCGCGCGCCTGGGTGATCGGCATGCAGAGCCGCGACGGCGGCTGGGGCGCGTTCGACATCGACAACGACCGCGAGTTCCTCAACCATATCCCGTTCGCCGATCATGGCGCCCTGCTCGATCCGCCGACGGCCGACGTCAGCGCACGCTGCCTGTCGTTCCTGGCCCAGATGGGCCATCCGGAGGATGCCGCCGTGATCGCCCGCGGGGTCGCCTACCTCAAGCGCCAGCAGGAACAGGACGGCGCGTGGTTCGGGCGATGGGGCACCAACTACATCTATGGCACCTGGTCCTGCCTGAGCGCCCTGAACGCGGTGGGCGTGCCGCACGACGACCCGATGATGCGGCGCGGCGTGGCCTGGCTGCTCGCCAGGCAACGGATCGACGGCGGCTGGGGCGAGGCATGCGAAAGCTACGAGGGCTCGCCGCCGGGCGAGCATGCCGAGAGCCTGCCGTCCCAGACCGCCTGGGCGCTGCTCGGCCTGATGGCCGCTGGCATCTGCGACCACGAGGCGGTGGCGCGCGGGGTGGCCTACTTGACCCGGACGCAGCAGACCGACGGCGAGTGGCAGGAGCAATCCTATAACGCGGTCGGTTTCCCGAAGGTGTTCTATCTCCGCTATCACGGCTACCGACTGTTTTTCCCGTTGCTGGCCCTGTCGCGCTATCGCAACCTCGCCCGCTCCAACAGCCGCAAGGTCGCGTTCGGCTTCTGAGGGTCGGCGCGGGCCCGTGATCGGCATCGTCGTCGGACTCGAGACCGAAGCGCGTCTCGCGCGCCGCATACCGGGCTCGGTCGAGGTGGCCGTCGGGGGGGGCACCGCCGACGGCGCGCGGCGCGCGGCGGAGCGATTGCTGGCGCGCGGCGCCGCAGGCCTGGTGAGCTTCGGCCTCGCCGCGGGCCTGGCGAATGAACTGCGTCCCGGGACGCTCGTCGTTCCGCGCCGGGTGATGATC
>CAXTUK010000296.1:0-3475 GCA_964247395.1 uncultured Acetobacteraceae bacterium | reverse complement strand
GATCCTGGTGGGCGCCGGCACGCTCGGCACCTCGATGACGCGGCAGGTCGGCGATTTCGAGCACGCGCTGCACGATTTCCGGGATTTGCGGCCCTGGCTGGCCTCGATCCTCGGCGACCCCGAGCGGCGCGGCGAAGTGTTCGGCGCGCTGGCACGGCTCGCGGTCGTGCTCGGCGCGGCGCTGCTCACGGTGTTCGGCATCACGCGGCTGCTGAACCGGCCGATAGGGAGGATCGCGCGGTGGTCGAGCGGAATGGCGCCGAACGATGACACGCCCGCCGAGGCGCATGCGGAGATGCCCGACGCCGACGAGGAGGTCGCGCGCCGGCGGCACAGCATCAGCTTCCGGCGTTTGCTGCACGCTCTCACCCGCCTGCCTTTCGCGCTGGCGCATCTGCTGCTGGAGCTGCTGCCCGTCGTCGGATTCGCCCTCGTCGCGTTCGTGATCGAGGAGACGGGCTTCCTCGGCGGTCCGGAGAGCGTCCTGGTGGTCACGACGGCGCTGCACAGCTTCATCGTCGCCGGCGTGCTGATCGCGCTGGTCAACACGCTGTTCGCGCCGAGCACGCCGCCACTGCGGCTGATCCTGATCAGCGACCGTGCGGCGAAGCTGGTGACCGTCTGGTTGCGGACGATGCTGCTGGTCGGCGCCTGGGGCTTCTGCTCGATCGCGGTCATGCAGACGCTCGGCCTGTCCGGCTTCGCGTCAATGGCGCTCGTCAAGGCGCTGATGCTGATCGAGCACACGCTGCTGGCTTGCCTGATCCTGCAGTCCCGGGACGATGTCGCGCGGCGGCTGCAGCCGCCGCGCAGGGTCAAGGGCCTGCCGCGCCGATTGCTAGCTGCGCTCGCCAACCGTTGGTGGGTCTATGCGATCTTCTTCGACTACGCGTTCTGGCTGATCTGGGCGCTGCAGATCAGGAACGGCTACGCGCAGCTCTGGGTGTTCACGCTCAAGACGGTGCTGGTCGGGGCGGCCGTACGGCTGTTTTCGATCGCGGTGCTGGGCGCGCTGGCCCGCTTCATGCGGTTCGACGATGCAACAGGGGAGGACGCGGCCGGCGGGCGGTATCCGTGGATGCGCACCCGCGCCAACCGTTACTATCCGATCCTGCGCCGGCTGGTGACGATCGCGATGTTCGGGCTGGCCGCGATCGCGCTGCTGCAGGTGTGGGGCGTGGACGCGCTGGCCTGGTTCAATCAGGGCGCGCTGGGCGACCGGGTGTTCTCGGCGCTGACCAGCATCCTGGCCTCGCTGGTGATCGGCGTGCTGATCTGGGAGGCGGTCAACATCGCGCTCGACCGGCATGTCGATCGGCTGGGGCGCGATCCGATGGCGGGTGCGGCAAGGGTCGCGCGGGTTCGAACATTGCTGCCGATCCTGCGCATCATCCTGTCGATCACGCTGGTCACGATCGTGGTGCTGACGGTGCTGTCGCAGATCGGGGTGAACATCGCGCCGCTGCTGGGCGGCGCCGGGATCATTGGCGTGGCGATCGGCTTCGGCTCGCAGAAGCTGGTGCAGGATTTCATCACCGGCATCTTCCTGCTGCTCGAGAACACGATGCAGGTCGGCGACTGGGTAACCGCGGGCGGGCTGTCGGGATCGGTCGAGCATCTGTCGATCCGGACCATCCGGCTGCGCGCCGGCGACGGGTCGGTGCACATCATCCCGTTCTCGTCGGTGACCACGGTGACCAACACCAACCGGGGCCTGGGCAACGCGCCGGTCAGCGTCGATGTCGCGCCGGACGAGGACACCGACCATGCCGGCGAGGTGCTCAAGGATGTCGCGCTCACGCTGCGCGAGCATCCGGACTACAAGGACGGCATGCTGAGCGACCTGCAGTACTGGGGCGTCGACAAGGTGACCAGCCAGGCGGTGACGCTGGTGGGCCAGATCGCGTGCACCGACAAGGCGCGCTACGGCGTGCAGCGCGAGTTCAACCGGCGGATGCGGATCGCCTTCGCCGAAGAGGGGATCAGGCTGGCGATGCCGGCGCAGTCGGTGACGATGGTGGCGGAGATGCCGCATCGGGCGCCCTTTTCCGCCCTGGGCCACGAGACCGCTTCCGAGGAGTCGGACGGGCCGGAGAACGTGACCGACAGTCCGCCCACCAGTGCGCTGGGTCATGGCGCGTGAAGGCGCTCGAAACCGCTTCGGTGCAGCTGCGGCGGTCCGGGTTCGCGTTCGCCCGGTCGGCCATGATGCGGGCGGCGCTCGGCGAGGCGGCGCTGGCGGACTGGGCGGGCTTCGCCGGCAGCTGGGACGATCTCGGGCCCGACCTCTACATGGCCGACGGCGGCCGCTACCGGCGGCGGCGGCATGCGGCGTTCGCGGCCGACGCGGGAGGGTTGACGCGCAAACCCAACCAGCCGCACTACCAGAGCCGGGACTTCAACCCGCTGAACGGCGGTGTCGCGCGCTGGTTCGCGCCGATCGACGATCGGGTCGCATCGCACCCGGCGCTGCATGCGATCCTGCAGACCTGCCGCGCGCTGTTCGAGGCGCTCACGCCGCCCGGGGCGATCCCGGCGGTGTGGCATGTCGAGCTGCACCAGTTCCGCATCGAGGCCAAGCCCGACGAGCCCGGCCAGCCGACGCCGGAGGGCATGCATCGCGACGGGGTGGACTGGGTGCTGGTGCTGCTGGTCGCGCGGCGGAACGTGGCGTCCGGCGAGACGACGATCGCGGGCGGCGACCAAAGCCCGCTCGGGTCGTTCACGCTCACCGAGCCGCTCGACGCGGCGTTCGTCGATGACGGGCGCGTCTATCACGGTGTCACGGGGATCAGGCCGGTCGATCCGAACCAGGCCGCCTGGCGCGACGTGCTGGTCGTGACGTTCCGCCACCAGTAGCCACCCCGCACGGCGATGCTGTTCAACTCGCAGCTGTTCCTGCTCGTGTTCCTGCCGCCGGTGCTGGTCGCCTACTATGCGTGCGGGCCGGTGCGGCCGGCCCGGCAGCTGGTGCTGATCTGCGCGTCTTTCGGCTTCTACGCCGCGTGGAACTGGCGATTCCTGCCGCTGCTGTCCGGGCTGACGCTGGTGAACTGGCTGGTGGCGCACGCCTATGGGCGGAGCGGACGACGGGTGCTGCTGTCGCTTGGCGTGGCGCTCAACCTCGGCGTGCTCGGCGTGTTCAAGTATGCGAACTTTCTCGCGGCGAATTTCGACACGCTGATCGGACGGACGCATTCGCCCTGGCCGATCGTGCTGCCGCTCGGCATCAGCTTCTTCGTCTTCCAGAAGATCGCCTATCTGATCGACCTCAAGCGGGGCGACCGGCGGCAGTACGGGCTGCTCGACTTCTTCGAGTTCGTGACGTTCTTTCCGCAATTGATCGCGGGACCGCTGGTGCGTCACCACGAGATCATCCCGCAGTTCGCGCATCCGGTGCCGGCGCCGGACACGGCCGAGAACCTGTCGCGCGGCGCGGTGCTGTTCATCATCGGGCTGGCCAAGAAGGCTGTCT
>CAXTUK010000295.1:0-3496 GCA_964247395.1 uncultured Acetobacteraceae bacterium | reverse complement strand
CCCCCCCCCCCCCCCCCCCCCCCACCCCCCCCCCCCCCCCCCCCCCCCCCCCCCCGCCCCGCCCGCGCCGGCCTCGGCGGCGCGATGCAGATCCTGCCCGCTGATCACCGTCCCCGCGCCGACCACCATGTCCGGGTAGCGCCCGGCGATCGACGCGATCACCTCGGCCGCCGCATGGGTGCGGAACGTGAACTCGATTACGCCGAGCCTGGCTTCCAGCAGCGCCTCGGCCAGCGCGTCCGCCTCCTCGAGCCCGTCCACCTCCACGACCGGGATCACTCCGAACGCGGTCGCCTCGCCCAGGATCGTCCCGTCCCGCCTCGCCTCGGTCGTGCTCACGACCGACCCCTCGCGGCGCGCGCGCGATAGCGGGGATTGGGCGTCCGCGTCCAGCCTCCGGCGCCGTCCTCGACGACCAGGTCGCGCATGCCGCCGGCGCGCGCTATGATCTCGTACTCCTGCCCGGCATCGGCCGGATAGCAGAACACGGTCACCAGCGGCGCCGCGCCGACATTGACGCTGCGGTGGATCCAGTGCGGCGCGACATAGACGATGCTCTGCGGCCGCATCTCGGCGGCCTGCGTCGTGCCGTCCTCGCGTTCCATCAGCATCACGCCCTCGCCCGACTGGCAGTAGTAGATCTCGGGCCGGTCGCTGCGCTGGTGGATGTGCCCGCGCGTCATCAGGAACTCCCGTCCGATCCGCCCCGGCTGCAACGTGCTGACGCCGAAGATCAGGTCGCCGCTGTTGTCGGAGGGTCGAAAATCCTCGACGAAGTAGGCGATCGCATCGCCGCTCTCGCCGATGCGCGCGTCGAGCGCCGCCTGGTCCTGGAACAGGCCGTGCAGGTCGGAGAACCGCTTCTCGTAGCGTCCGGTGGCGCCCTCCAGCGTGCCGGTGTCGGGCCGCACGAGGGCCGTGCTCGGCGTCCCCTGGCCCGCGATCATCCCGTCACCGCTCCCACCAGGTAGCCGCCGTCGACCGGCAGGTCGGCGCCGGTAATGAAGCCGGCGGCGGGCGACGCCAGGAACAACGCGGCCCCGACCAGATCCTCGACCGTGCCCCAGCGCCGCAGCGCCGCGTGCCGCTCGATCGCCTCGAAGCTCCGCTTCTCCTCCCACAACGGCCTGGTCATGTCGGTCCTGTGGTAGCCAGGCGAGATGGCGTTGACCCGGACGCCTTCGGGCCCGAAGGCGTGAGCGAGGGAACGGGTCAGTCCCAGCACGCCGGTCTTGCTGGCGCCATAGGCCGGCACCGACGCATCGGCGAGATAGCTCAGCATGGACGCGACGAGGATCACCGATCCGCGCACGCGGGCGAGATGCGGCCGCGCCGCGGTGGCCAGACGCATCGCGCCGGTCAGGTTGACTTCGAGAACCTCCCGGAACACCTCGTGGCGGAACTCGTCCTCCGGGCGTGCCACGCCCTGCGCGCCGACCACGACGTCGAGCCGCTCCAGGCCGTCCACCACGCGAGCGGCGTCCGCTTCCCGGCGCACGTCGAGTTCCGCGAACCGCAGACCGGCATTCGACGGATCAGCCGCCGCGGCCGCGAGCTTGCGCTCCGACGTGCCGGTGGCGACGACGCGCGCGCCATGACGCGCGAACCCGCGCGCGATCGCGAGCCCGATGCCGCTGCTCGCCCCCGACACGAGCACCGTCCGCCCGTCGAACAGGTCGGAGCGGAAGGCGCTCGCAGCTTCGTCATCCATCGTGTCCTCCTCGGTTCAGCGGGCGAGTTCGTCGAGCAGGTCGTACTGGCTCTGACTGTTGCGATAGACCGATTCGAACACCGGCAGCATGCGCGCGTAGCGCTCGCTCCATTCAGGATTGGATCGGACCTCGTCCTCGTGCCTCACCAGCGCCGCCACCGCGTCGTCGAGCCGCCCGAAGCGTCCGGTGGCGATCGCCGCCAGCACCGCGCAGCCGACCACGCCGCATTCGGCTTCCTCGGGCACGACGATCGGGATGCCGTAGACGCTCGCCTTGATCTCCAGCCACAGCCTGGTCTTCGCCCCGCCGCTCGACGCGATCACCCGCTCCATCCGGCGCCCCGATGCGGCCTCCATGATCCGAATATGCCGCGCGACCGAGAACGCGACGCCTTCCATCACCGCGCGGTGCAGATCCGCCAGCCCGTGCCGCGCCGTGATGCCGAAGAACTGGGCGCGCGCGTTCCGATGCGCGCCGAGGCGCTCGCCGGTCAGATAGGGCAGGAACAGCAGCCCGTCCGATCCCGCCGGCGCGTCGGCCGCCCGCGCCACGATGTCGGTGTAGCCGACCGTATTGTCGTGCAGCGCGCGCCGCGCCCAGCGCATCGCGTCGCCGCCCGATTCGAGCAGCACGAACGCCCCCCACGCGCCGTCCGCCACGGCCACGTTGGACACCTCCGGATGCAGGATCGGCCGGTCGAGGATGGCGGTGATGATGCAGGACGTTCCCGTCACGTCCGAGCCCAGTCCCGGGCGATGCGCGCCCGACCCGAGCAATGCCACCGGGTAGTCGCCGCCGCCCACCAGCACCGGCAGCCCGGTCGGCAGCCCGGTCTCGCGCGCGGCCGCTTGCGTGATCCGGCCCAGCACCTCCTGCGGCATGCGGATCGGCGGCAGCTTGGCCCGGTCGAGCCCCAGCCGCGCGATCATTGAAGCCGACCAGTCGTTGCTGCGCGGGTCCATCAGGAACGAGCAGGACGCCTCGGTCCAGTCCATCGACCGCTCGCCGGTCAGGCGGAAGTTCACGTAGTCTTTCGGCATCAGCACCGTGCTGGCGCGGCGATATGCCTCGGGATCATGGTCGCGCAGCCATTGCAGCTTGAAGCCGGGCCACGCCGTGGTGGGCGTGTTGGCGCAGTCGGCGAGATAGCTCTCGGACGGATGCGCCGCCTCGAACGCGCGCACCAGCGCCAGCGTGCGCTTGTCGTTCCAAAGCGGCGCGGTGTCGCGCGTCGGATGCCCATCGTCGTCGAGCAGCACCGTGCCGTGCATCTGGCCGCAGACGCACACCGCCTCGATCGCATGCGCTTCCTCGCCGGCGCCATCCAGCAGCCGTCGCACGACGGCGACCACGCCGTTCCACCAATCCTCGGGCCGCTGCTCGGACCAGCCAAAATGCGGCACGATCTGCTCGTGCTCGCGCGCCTCGATCCGCGCCACCCGTCCGTGGCCGTCCACCAGCGCCGCGCGCACGCTGCCGGTGCCGACATCGACCGCGAGCGTGAACCGTCCGCTCAGCTTCGCGTCCATTGTGAACCCTGCTGCAGCAGCACGGCGAGCATGATGATCACGCCCATGCAGACGTCCTGGCTGTAGCCCGGCACACCGGCGAGATTCATGATGTTGCCGATCACGCCCAGCACCAGCACGCCGAGCAGCGTGTTGACCACGCCGCCGCGTCCACCCATCAGGCTCGCCCCGCCGATCACCACCGCCGCGATCACCTGCAGCTCCGCGCCGACGCCCACCGTCGCCGAGCCCACCCCCGAACGTCCGGTGATGATG
>CAXTUK010000294.1:0-3505 GCA_964247395.1 uncultured Acetobacteraceae bacterium | reverse complement strand
GCCATCGTGGCCGCTCGCGAACTTACTCGCTGTTCGGCGGGCTCTGGCCCGGCGCGGGCGACGCTGGCGCCGGCAGCGCGCTCGCCCCGCCCGGCGGTTTGACCGGAGGCGCCGGCTTCTGCACCGACCCGTCGGGATTGTACTGCACCACCTTCACCTTCGACATCGCCTGCTTGACCGCCTGGCGAACCGATGCCTGGATCAGCCCCTGCCGGATCTGGTCCTTGACGCTGTCGAAGCTCGGCGGCGGCGCCACCCGCGTATCCAGCACCTGGATCACGTGCCAGCCATAGCGCGTGTGCACCGGCTTGCTGCTGATCTCGCCCTTCTTCATCGAGAAGGCCTGGTTCGAGAACTCCGGCAGCATGTCGCCCTTCTTGAACCAGCCAAGGTCGCCGCCGCTCTGCGCCGCCGGGTCCTTCGAGAGCTTCTTGGCCAGTGTCGAGAAGTCGGCGCCGCCATGCAGCTGCTTGATCACGTCGTCGGCCTGCGCCTCGGTCGGCAGCAGGATGTGGCGCGCATGCACCTCCTCCTGGCCGGTCTTCTTCGCGTACTGGGCCTGGTAGGCCGCCCGCAGCTTGTCGTCCGTGATCAGCGGCGTGATGTCGCGCGACAGCAGCGCGTTCTGCAGCGCCGTGTCCGACGCCGCCTTCATCATCTGCTGGACCTTCGGGTCGTCCTGCAGCCCGTTCGACTTCGCCTGGTCGACCAGCGCGCGCTGATCTATCAGCTGGTTGACGACCATCGGGAACAGCATCTGCGGTGGCAAATTGCGCATCTCTTCCGGCAACTGGGTGGCGGCCGCCCGCACGTCCGACAGATGGATGGTCTGGTCGTTGACCGAGGCCACGACCGGATCGGCCGCCGGCGACGTGGCCGTCGGGCCGGGCTTGATCGCTGGCGCCGGCGGATCGGCGAATGCGGCGCTGGAGCCGCAGACGAGAACCGTCGCCGCGAGAGCGGCGGTCAGGCGTGAGCTGGACATGACGACCTCAGGGCAGAGACGGCGCCTCTCTTAGGCAATAGGTGCCCCGGTGCCAAGCCGCCGATCTTTCTGTCCCGTCGCCGGGCGAAGACGGCTACAACCCTCTCTCCCAGCAAAGGGATGCCCCATGCCGACCCCGACCCGCTTCGTTGAACTACACGGCAGCCATTGCTCCTTTCCGCGCGGCGCCCGCCCGCTCGGCGCCGTCAGCGGCGGCGAGCCCATCGAGGTCTCGGTCTATCTCAAGCCGCGCGACCCCAAGCCGCGCGACGATGGCTCCGTCGCCGGAACCGGCGATCACGCAAGCTTGCAGGCCGGCATGGCCGCTTCGCGCGCCGTCCTGCACGGTCCCGACATCGACGCCGTCGCCGCGTTCGCGCGCGAGCACGGCCTCACCGTCGTCGACTCCGTTCCTGCCCGCCGCTACGTGCGCCTCGGCGGCACCGCGGCCGCCTTCCAGGCCGCCTTCCACACCGAGCTGCACGACGTCGAGCACGACGGCGCCCGCTACCGGATGCGCCAGGGCTCGCTCAGCGTGCCGAGCAGCATGGCTCCGATCATCGAGAGCGTGCTCGGCCTCGACGATCGCCCGGTGGCGCAGCCCCGCTTCGTGATCGTTCCCCGCGCGCAGCGCGCCGACGCCGCGCATCTGCCCAACCAGCTCGGCCAGCTCTACAACTTCCCGACCGGCGTCGACGGCGCCGGCCACAACGTCGCGATCATCGAACTGGGCGGCGGCTACAACGACAGCGACAACGCCCAGGCCTTCGCCGCGATGAACCTCAAGGTCCCGACTGTCGCCGCGGTCGGCGTCGACGGCGCCGCCAACACTCCCGGCAGCGACGCCGACGGCGAAGTGGCGCTCGACATCCAGGTCGCCGGCGGCAACGCGCCCGGCGCCAACCTCATCGTCTACTTCACCACCAACACCGACCAGGGCTTCGCCGACGCGATCAGCCAGGCCGCGCACGACGTCGCCCGCGCGCCCGCGGTGATCTCGATCTCCTGGGGCGGTCCCGAATCCGGCTACACCAGCCAGGCCGTCTCCACCATGAACAGCGTCATGCAGGACGCGGGCACGCTGGGCGTCTCGGTCTTCGCCGCCTCCGGCGACAGCCTCGCCACCGACGGCCTCGCCGATGGTGCCGCCCATGTCGACTTCCCCGCCTCCAGCCCCTACGCGATCGGCTGCGGCGGCACCAGCATCCAGACCTCGGGCGCCGCGATCACCGCCGAGACGGTCTGGAACGACCAGACCAGCGGCACCGGCGGCGGCATCTCCGACCTCTTCCCCGTGCCCGCATTCCAGTCGAACGTCACCCTTCCGCCCAGCGTGAACGCCGGCCGTCGCGGCCGTGGCGTCCCCGACGTCGCCGGCGACGCCGCGCCCGCCACCGGCTACACGATCGTGCTCAACGGCCAGGCGCAGACCGTCGGCGGCACCAGCGCGGTCGCCCCGCTCTGGTCGGGCCTGACTTCGTTGATCGCCCAGTCGCTCGGCCGCAACCCGGGTTTCTTCCTGCCGGCGATCTATGCCGATCCGTCCGGCCTGCGCGAGATCACGACGGGCAGCAACAAGCCCGAGGGCAGCACGATCGGCTACGACGCCGGCCCCGGCTGGAACGCCTGCACCGGCCTCGGCCGCCCCGACGGGGCAGGGGTCCTGGCGACGCTGCAGAAGGCGACGCCGACCGCCTGACGGCGGATGGCACGCACATCCTTGCTGACATCAAACGTCATCGCCGATGATCGATCTGGAGCCGCTTCGTCGGGACCACGCGCCCGCCATGTTCGAGGGACTGGCCGACCCGGCAGGCTACCTTTTCCTGCCTGGCGATCCTCCCGCGAGCATCGAGGCGCTCCGGTCCCGCTATGATCGACTGGTCGTCGGTCGATCTTTGGATGGAGCCGAGACGTGGCTGAACTGGGTCGTCAGGGATCGTGAGAACGACGCCCTCATCGGCTATACGCAAGCAACGATCAGGGTTCGGAGAGCCGAGGTCGCCTATCACATCTTTCCGGTCCGCTGGCGGCAGGGCTTCGCGACGGCGGCGCTCCGAGCGACTCTGGCCAAGCTGTTCGCGTCGACGTCCATCGACGAGGTTCAGGCCCTGGTCGATACCCGAAACGTTGCGTCGATCGCCCTGCTGAGGGGGTTGGGTTTCGAGTGCGCAAGGACGATCGTAGATGCCGACCACTTCAAGGGCGCCTCGAGCGATGAATACGAGTTCGTTCTCCCGCGCAAGAGATCAGGCCGACGGTGGCGCCTCGACCGAAATCATCGCTCGACGGCTTCCGGCTCACGATCGATGACCAGCAGCAACTCCGCGGACAGAACAGAGGCATGATCATCAAGCCGGAGATTGTCTGAGGAAAGCGGTATTCGTCGTCGCGTATTGAGGGCATCCTCGATGTCTTGGGGCTCCACCCCTGGACCCCGCTGGGCGCGGCGCGCCCAGACCCGCGATACCCGGATCACTCATGGTTTCCAAAGGCGACCGCCTTTGGCGGGGCTTGGGG
>CAXTUK010000293.1:0-3544 GCA_964247395.1 uncultured Acetobacteraceae bacterium | reverse complement strand
CCTCGGCGGCGGACCGAACCGGATCGGCCAGGGCATCGAGTTCGACTATTGCTGCGTGCACGCGGCGTACGCGTTGCGCGAGGCCGGGCTCGAGACCGTGATGGTCAACTGCAATCCGGAAACGGTCAGCACCGATTACGACACCTCGGACCGGCTGTATTTCGAGCCGTTGACGGCGGAGGACGTGATCGCGCTGGTCAGGCGCGAGGCGGAGAACGGCCGGCTGCTCGGCTGCATCGTGCAGTATGGCGGGCAGACGCCGCTCAAGCTCAGCCGGGCGCTGGCGGAGGCGGGCATCCCGATCCTGGGGACGAGCGCGGACGCGATCGACATCGCGGAGGATCGGGAGCGGTTCGGGGCGCTGCTGCGCCGACTGGGCATCCGGCAGCCGGAGAACGGCATGGCGCGCTCGGCCGACGAGGCGGCGGGGGTGGCGGAGCGGATCGGCTATCCGGTGATGATCAGGCCGAGCTACGTGCTGGGCGGACGGGCGATGGAGATCGTGCATGACCGGGCCGGGCTAGGGCGCACGATGCGCGAGGTGGCGCGGGTGTCAGGGGCGAACCCGATCCTGATCGACCGGTACCTGAACGACGCGATCGAGGTCGACGTCGACTGCGTCGCCGACGGCAGCGAGGTCTATGTCGCCGGCGTGATGGAGCATATCGAGGAGGCGGGCATCCACTCGGGCGACAGCGCCTGCGCGTTGCCGCCCTACACGCTGTCGCCTTCGGTGGTGGACGACATCCGCGCGCAGACCGACGCCCTGGCGCGCGCGCTCGGGATACGCGGGCTGATGAACGTGCAGTACGCGATCAAGGACGGGGACGCCTACGTGCTGGAGGTGAACCCGCGGGCGTCGCGGACGGTGCCGTTCGTGGCGAAGGCGACGGGGGTGCCGGTCGCCAAGATCGGGGCGCGGGTGATGGCGGGCGCGATGCTCGCCGATTTCGAGCTCGATGCGGTGGCCGCGGCGCCGCATGTCGCGGTCAAGGAGGCGGTGTTCCCGTTCGCCCGTTTCCCCGACGTCGACGTGATATTGGGACCGGAGATGCGCTCGACCGGCGAGGTGATGGGGCTCGCGCCGAACTTCGAGCGGGCGTTCGCCAAGGCGCAGCTCGGCGCCGGGGTGCGGCTGCCGCGCGAGGGGACGGCGTTCCTGTCGGTGCGCGACGGGGACAAGCGCGCGGTGGCGGCGATCGGTCGGCGGCTGCTGGAGATGGGGTTCCGGCTGGTGGCGACGCGCGGCACGGCGGCGAGGCTGCGGGAGGCGGAGCTCGCGGTCGAGGTGATCAACAAGGTGCTGGAGGGCCGGCCGCATTGCGTGGACGCGATCCGGTCCGGGGACATCCAGCTGGTGATCAACACCGCGTCGGGGGCGCAGTCGGTGGCGGACAGCTACACGATCAGGCGGGATGCGCTGACGCACGGGGTGCCGCACTACACCACGGTGGCCGGCGCGCGGGCGGCGGTGGGGGCGATCGCGGCGCTACGCTCGGGCTCACTTGATGTCGCGCCGCTACAGTCCTACTTTGGACGATCGTTCTGAGCGTTGCCGGAACGGTTTCCGTCTCGCATGGTTCGTGATCGAGCGTAAGGACAGCATTGTTGCAGAAATTTCCGATGACCGCGCCGGGGCTGCGCAAGCTGGAGGACGAGTTGCGCCAGCTGAAGAGCGAGGAGCGGCCGTCGATCATCCGCGCCATCGCCGAGGCCCGCAGCCACGGGGACCTGTCCGAGAACGCCGAGTATCATGCGGCGCGGGAACGGCAGTCCTTCGTCGAGGGCCGCATCCTGGAGCTGGAGGAGATCGTGAGCTCGGTCGAGGTGATCGATCCGTCGACGCTGTCGGGCGACCAGGTGAAGTTCGGCGCGCAGGTGCGGCTGATCGACGAGGAGACCGACAAGGAGGCGACCTACCAGATCGTCGGGGCCTACGAGGCGGACATCAAGTCGGGCCGGATCTCGGTGTCGTCGCCGCTGGCGAAGTCGCTGATCGGCAAGAAGACGGGCGATACGGTGTCGGTGCCGGCGCCGGGCGGGGACCGCAGCTACGAGATTCTCGCCATCTCGTATGCGGCGGCCGGAACGGGGCTCTGCCCCGAACGGTCGCGGGTCTGGGGCCGCCGGCCCCAGCGGGGTTCAGGGGCAGAGCCCCTGAGCCTGATAGGCATCGGTGACGTTCGCGACGCGGCGGAGCGTATCCGGGGCAAGGTGCTTCGCACGCCCACCATCGCCAGCGCGGCGGTCTCATCGGCGGCCGGGTGCGAGGTGCTGCTCAAGCTGGACAATCTGCAGGCGGTCGGCTCGTTCAAGGAGCGGGGGGCGGCGAACAAGCTCGCCCTGTTGAGCGAGGCCGAGCGGAGATGGGGCGTGGTCGCGGTGTCGGCCGGCAACCATGCGCAGGGCGTCGCCCGGCACGCGAGCCTGCTCGGCATCCGGGCGGTGATCGTGATGCCGCTCGCGACCCCGGTTTCCAAGATCACCCGGACCGCGTCGTGGGGCGCCGAGATCGTGCTGCATGGCGAAACCCTGGCGGAGTCGACCGCGCACGCGGCGATGCTCGCCGAGCGGGACGGCCTGGTCTCGGTCCATCCCTACGACGATCCCGCCATCATGGCGGGCCAGGGCACGATGGCGCTCGAGATCGTCGAGGATTGCGGCGCGATCGACGTGCTCGTGGCGCCGATCGGCGGCGGCGGCCTGATCGGCGGCTGCGCCGCGGTGATGGCGTCGCTGTGCCCGGAGGCGGAGATCGTCGGCGTGCAGGTCGCGGGGCACGATTCGCTCTCCGGCTGGCCGGACGCGGAGAGGGTGCCGCTCGGGGGCGCCACGATCGCCGAGGGCATCGCGGTGGCGTCGGTCGGCCGGGCGCCGCTGGCGATGATCCGCGCGCATGTCGACGCGGTGCTGACGGTGCCGGAGCGGGTGATCGAGGACGCGATCGCATTGCTGGCCGAGGGCGCCAAGCAGGTGTCGGAGGGCGCCGGGGCGGCGGCGCTGGCGGGGGTGCTGGCGTTCGGCGAGCGATTCCGCGGCAGGCGCGTGGTGGTGCCGGTGTGCGGGGCGAACATCGACAGCCGGATCCTGGCCAACGTGCTGCTGCGCAACCTGCTGCGGGACGGGCGGCTGCTTCGGCTGCGGATGGAGATCCCGGACCGGCCGGGCGTGCTGGCCGACATCGCGACCAGGATCGGCGGATCGGGGGGCAACATCATCGAGGTGTCGCACCAGCGATTGTTCGCGTCGCCCAGCGTGCAGAACGCGGAACTCGAGGTGATGGTCGAGGCGCGCGACCCGGCGCACGCCGCCGAGATCACGACGGCACTGTCGAGCAGCTACGTGGTCCGGCGGGGATAGGCGGGCGCCGTGTAGAGCGCTTTCAGGCTGACCGGAAACGGTCAGCGCGCTCTAGGGAGGTTCTGAATAAGCCCATTCTCGGCGAGGTCTGAGCGGTGATCGTGTTCGTTAGGCGAGTAGAGACTGACACGGTAATACCAATCGCCGTTGATCAAGACTCAAGGGATTCCCGTGCGTTCCGGAA
>CAXTUK010000292.1:0-3597 GCA_964247395.1 uncultured Acetobacteraceae bacterium | reverse complement strand
GTGGTGGTGCTGATGCCCGGGAGCCGGCGCAACGAGGCGCCGCGCCTGCTGCCGGTGTTCGGGCGCATGCTGGCGATCGTGGCGCGCGCGCGGGCGGATCTGGTGGCGGTGGTGCCTGCGTCGCCCGTTGTGGCGCCGCAGGTGCGGCGGGCGGCAGCGCGCTGGCCGGTCAGGCCGGTGATCGTGACGGAGATCGGCGACAAGCACGACGCGTATGCAGCCGCTTGTGCGGCGCTGACGAAATCAGGCACTTCGACGCTGGAGCTGGCGCTGGCGGGAGTGCCGATGGCAGTGACCTACCGGGTCAATCCGCTGACGGCCTCGCTGGCGCGGCGGCTGATCAGGGTCGAGCACGTGGCGATGGTCAACCTGCTGGCCGGGCGCGAGATCGTGCCGGAGTTGCTGCAGGAGCGATGTGCACCCGAACCGCTGGCGCAGACATTGCTCCGTCTGATCGGCGACCGCGAGGCGGCGGCAGCGCAGCGCAGTGCGTTCCGCACGGTCCTGGACAGCTTGCGCGCACCGTCAGGGTTGCCAGCGGATGCCGCGGCGCTCGAGGTGCTGGCGTTGCTCGGCTGAGGGATGGAGGAGCCTTCGATGCGATCGGACCTGGCTTGGCGGCTTGGCCTGGTGCTGATGATTGCGACGGGCTGCAGACCGGGATCAGCGGAGACGCTGCGCTTCGGCACCGAATCCGACGACCTGCCGTTCTCGTCGGTGGTCCCGGGCAGACCGCCTTCGGGGTTCAGCGTCGATGTCGGCAACGAGCTGTGCAGGCGGCTGCGGGCGCAGTGCGAATGGCACGGCATGGCCTTCGACCGCCTGTTCCCGACGCTGAAGGCGAAGGGGATCGACGCGGCGATCTCGCAGATCACGGTCACGCCGGCGCGTTCGGCGGAAGTGATCTTCTCCGATCCGGTGACGCGGACCGGCGGGTTGCTGATCGTCCCGAACCTCTCGACGATCACCAACGATCCGGCGAGCATGAAGGGCAGGACGATCGGCGTTCAGACCGGCACGACGCACGAAGCGTATGCCGATTCGGTGCTCGCGAGGGACGCTCACCTGCTGCATTTCGCCACCCAGGGGCAGGCGTTCGAGGCGCTGGCGGCCGGGCGGATCGATGCGACGCTGTGCGACCTGGAGCTCGGCCACGAATGGCTGGAAGGACATAGCGGGGCTTTCCGGTTCGCCGACAGGCCGATCATCGACCCGAGCCATTACGGGGCCTTTACGGCGATCGCGATGCGGTCGGGCGATGACCGCCTGCGGGCGCGGATCGACCAGGCGCTGTCCGAAATGATCAGAGACGGATCGTTCGCCAACATCAACAGGCGTTATTTCACGTTCTCGATCGCGCCGGGATCGTTTGGGGAGCCGCTCTGAACGCCATGCAGGATCGGTTCGACCTCGAACGCTTCGTCGCGGCGCAGGATCCTGTGCTGCCGTCGGTCAGGCGCGAACTCGAGGAGGGCCGCAAGAGGAGCCACTGGATGTGGTTCGTCTTCCCGCAGCTGGCCGGCCTGGGCTCGAGCCCGATGGCGCGGCGTTACGCGCTGGCCTCGATCGAGGAGGCGAAGGCCTTCCTGGCGCATGACGTGCTGGGGCGTCGGCTGATCGAGCTGACGGGCGTGGTGAACGCGATCGAAAGGCGGCCGGTCGGAGAGATCTTCGGTCATCCGGACGACCTGAAGTTCCATTCGTCGATGACGCTGTTCGTTCGTGCGGGTGCGGGCTCGCTCGTGTTCGGTCGGGCGCTGGATCGGTATTTCGGAGGCCGCGAGGATGCGGCGACGGTCCGTCTGCTCGGTCCGGGGTGAGGTCAGCGTCCATCGGCGAGCCAGTCCTTGGAGCGCAGCCCGTCGACACGTTCGAAGTCTCGCAGGTTGCCGGTCACCACGACCAGTCCGCGGCTGCGGGCGTGGCCGGCGATCATCAGGTCGTAGGGGCCGGTCACGTTGCCGCTCCGCTCGAGTTGGGCGCGGATTTCGGCCGTGTGCGAGGCCGCGTCGGTGTCGAACGGCAGCACGGTCAGCCGGGCGGCGAAGCGTTCGACCTGACATCTGATCTCGGCGGGGCGGTCAAGTGGAGTGACTGGCGGAGAGCAGGCCGGAAGCCTCCATCAGGGCGCGGCTGCGGCGGATGCCGTCGGTGACCGCGATTGCCGCTTCCAGCGCGCGTCGGCCGGCGGCGGCGTCGACGATGACGGGAGCGCCGTCGAGGCAGGCAGCGGTGAAGGCGGCGTGTTCGGCGGCGAGCTGATCCTCGTCGCGCCATTGCACGGCCTCACGCCGGAAGCCGCCGGTGCCGGGGATCGGCAGGCCGCGCTCGCGGCCGAGGAAGGTGAGCTCGCGGGCGACGAAATCGGCCGACAGGTAGCCCTCCTCGGAAAAGAGACGCATGCGGCGTTCGGTCTTGAGGCTGATGCGGCTGGCGGTGATGGCGGCGACGCAGCCGTTGGCGAAGCGGACGCGGGCGTTGGCGATGTCCTCGTGGGCGCTGGAGACCGCGGCGCCGAGGGCGTCGACGCTGTCGATCGGGCTGTCAACGACGGCGAGCACCAGGTCGAGGTCGTGGATCATCAGGTCGAGGATCACCGAGACGTCGGTGCCGCGTGGCTTGAAGGGAGCGATGCGCGTCGCTTCGATGTAGAGCGGACGGCGGATGCGGGCGTCGATCGCGCGGTGCTCGGCGGAGAAGCGCAGCAGGTGGCCGACCTGGAGCACGCGGCTTCTTCTGGCGGCGAGAGACGCGAGCGCGTCGGCCTCGGCAAGGGTGGAGGCGATCGGCTTCTCGATCAGCACGTGGCAGCCGGCTTCGAGGGCGTGGGTGGCAAGCGACGCGTGGTGTTCGGCAGGTGCGGCGATGATTACGGCATCCGAGCGTTTGATCAGGCCGGCGAGGTCGAGCGTGAGCGGGCGGCCGGCTTCCGCGGCGACGGCGGCGGCGCGCGCGACATCGGGATCGTGGATGCCGGACAGGAGGGCGCGCGGGTTGGACGCGATCTTGAGCGCGTGGAAGCGGCCGAAATGGCCGGCGCCGATCAGGCCGATGCGCAACCGTTGGTCGGATGTCGTGTGGTCCGCGATGAGGGCCTCCCGTGCGTGGCGCGCATGATCCGGGGTCGGCAGCGCGTGATGACGCCGTCTCGACATCGGAAGGACGCAATCTTGACGCGTCCGCTGCGTTACCTGGTCCCAAGTATGAGTGAAAGGATCGACACATGACACGGACAACAAGGCTCGCCATGGCCGCGGCCCTGGTTTCAACTCTGGGCGCGGGCTCGGCAGTGGCCGAGCCGGGCGGCTGCCTGAAATACGGCGCCGTCGGCGCGGTCGGCGGGCATCTGGCGCATCACGGCGTGCTTGGTGCGGCCGGCGGATGCGCGGCGGGCATGTACAAGCGTCACGAATACCGCAAGCAGCAGCGCGAGATGGCGCGCGAGTCCGAGCGGCAGAACAGCCCCGACTACCACTAGAGCGCTTCAAGGCTGACCGAAGGCGGTCAGCGCGCTCTAGCTTCTCTTCGAGAGAGCAGTTTTCTCGCTCAGCCTGATTCCAGTCGGAGCGAGACTGCCCTGGACAGGCGGTTGCATCG
>CAXTUK010000291.1:0-3597 GCA_964247395.1 uncultured Acetobacteraceae bacterium | reverse complement strand
CTGCGGACCATGCCGACCGACTGGCCGGCCATCACCGAGCCGTTCTCCACGTCACCGTCGATGACCGCGCGCCTGAGCGCGCCGGCCCAGAAATGCTCGATCTCGAGCTGGGCCGCCTCCCTGGTGACCTCGCCGGCGACGAACCGGCCGACCACCTCGAGCTGGTGGCGCCGGAAGATCGACGTGCCGGTGTTGACCAGCCCGCGCACCGGGATGACCGGAAAGCGCTCGTCGAGCTGCACCGTCGGCAGCGCGTCGCGGGCGTTGGCGCGGACGAACGCCTCCTTGAACGCGGGATGGGCGATGCTCTCGGTCGCCGCCGCGAACCGCGTGCCGAGCTGCGCGCCTGCCGCTCCCATCTCCAGCATGCCGAGGATCGCGTCCCCGCGTCCGATGCCGCCGGCGACGAAGATCGGCACCTCGCTCACATGCGGCAGGATCTCCTGCGCCAGCACCGTCAGCGACACCGGCCCGATATGGCCGCCCGCCTCGGATCCCTCGATGATCAGCGCGTCCACGCCCGACCGGACCAGCCGTCTGGCCAGCACCAGCGCCGGCGCGAACGACACGAGCCTGGCGCCCCCGTCCTTGACCGCGCGGACCGCGAAGCCGGGCGGTATGCCTCCCGCCAGCACCACGTGCCCGATGCCCGCCTCGAGGCAGACCCGGATCAGGTCGGCGAGCTGCGGGTGCATGGTGATCAGGTTCACGCCGAACGGCCTGTCGGTCAGGGCCTGCGTCCCCGCGATCTCGGCGGCCAGCCGGTCGGGCGGCATCGAGCCGCAGGCGATCACCCCGAACCCGCCCGCATTGCTGATCGCCGAGACCAGGTGCCGGTCCGACACCCAGCTCATCGCCCCGCCCATGATCGCGGTGCGGGTGCCGAGGAACCGCGTCCCCCGCTCCCAGAGCCGGCCGAGCCGCGCCCTTGCTGCCTCGAGGTCGGGAGCCGCCTCGAGGTCGGGGCCGACGGTCAGGGCCGCCTGGATGTCCATCGGCATCATCCGTCCAGCCCGTAGGCGGCGTGCAGCGCGCGCACCGCGAGCTCGGTGTATTCCACGCCGACCAGGACGCTGACCTTGATCTCGCTCGTCGAGATCACCTGGATATTGATCGATTTGTCCGACAGCGTGCGGAACATCGTGCTCGCGACCCCCGCGTGGCTCCTCATGCCGACGCCGACGACGCTGATCTTGGCGACGTCGGGGTCGGTCAGGAGCTCGCCGTAGCGGACATCGCCGCGGCCCGACTCCAGGATCGCCACCGTGCGCGGCAGGTCGGCGCTGCCCACGGTGAACGTCATGTCCGTGGTCCCGTCCGCGCCAGTGCTCTGCACGATCATGTCGACATTCACGTTCGCTTCGGCCAGCGGGCCGAAGACGGCCGCCGCGATGCCCGGGCGGTCCGGAACCCGCCTGACGGTCACCTTCGCCTCGTCGCGGGAATAGGCGATGCCGGCGACGATTTCCTTCTCCATGATCTCGTCCTCGTCCACCACCAGCGTGCCGCTGATCTCACCCGTCGCGTTGATGAAGCTCGACAGGACCTGGACCCGGACCCGCTCCTTCATCGCCAGCTCGACACTGCGCGTCTGCAGCACCTTCGCACCTACCGACGCGAGCTCCAGCATCTCCTCATACGCGATCTTGTCCAGCTTGCGCGCCCTGGGAACGATCCGCGGGTCGGTGGTGAAGATGCCGTCGACGTCGGTGTAGATGTCGCACCGGTGCGCCCCGAGGGCGGCCGCCAGCGCCACCGCCGACGTGTCGGATCCGCCACGACCGAGCGTCGTCACCCGGCCGCCTGGCCCGACGCCCTGGAATCCCGCCAGGACCGCGACCTGCCCTTCGGCCATCGCCCGCAGGATCGGCGTCGCGTCGATCCCCTCGATCCGCGCCCTGCCATGCGCCTCGTCCGTCCGCACCGGGACCTGCCAGCCGAGCCACGAACGGGCATCGATGCCGCGATCCTGCAGCGCGATGGCGAGCAACCCCGCCGTCACCTGCTCCCCCGTCGCCACCACCGCGTCGTATTCACGGGCGTCGCTCAGCGGCGCCAGCTGCTCGCACCAGCCGGCCAGCTGGTTGGTCACGCCCGACATCGCGGAGACCACCACGGCGACCTGATCGCCGGCCGCGACCTGGGCCGCGACCCGCCCGGCGGCGGCCCGGATCCGGTCGAGATCGGCCACCGACGTGCCGCCGAACTTCATCACGATTCGGCGCTGTGGGTGGAGGCTTCCCATGCGCGGGTGACATACGCCCAAGCGGACGGCAGCGACAACCTGCGGCCCGTCTACGGCCGCATGCGGCAATCCGGGCCGATCGGACCGCCCGCGTAGCGTGTCCAGGTCACCGTCTCTCCGAACAGCGCGAGACCGATATAGCCGCGCAGCTCGAGCGTGTCGGGGTCCGGCAGGCTCACCTTCGCGGAGTACATCTTGCCGCTCTTGGGATCGAGCACCTGGCCGTTCCAGCTCGCCTCGCCCGGCTTCAGGCCATAGAGCAGTCCGAGGCCGCATTGCGGCCGATTCCAGCGATCGACCGGCATCTTGCCTTCGTACGTCATGCCGATGATGCGGCCGCACAGCGCGTCGCGGCAGGGCGCGATCTCGATCACGCCGCCCCGATCCTCGGTCAGCCAGCGTCCCGCCGGCGACCGCGGCTGCGCGACCGCATGGGCCGACGTCAGCGCTGCGGCCAGTCCGAGCAGCCACGCCCTCAACTGTCGGCTCGCTTGATCCAGGGGATCGCCGCCACCTCGACTCCTTCGTCTGCCAGCATCTCGCGCTCCAACGCGGTCGTCTCGCCGTAGATGGCGCGCTTCTCCGCCTCGCCGCGATGCATCCGGACCGCCTGATCGGCGAACTCGGCCCCGACATGGACGCAGGTACGCTCGACTTCCTCGCGCATCCGCGTCAGCAGCGCGCGCATGACGGCGGGCATGCCGCCGGCCGGCGCCGGCTGCCCCGACGGAGGAAGGATCTCGGTCTCCGCGACGGGACGACCCGGATGCTTGCTGCTGCCGACCACGGCCGGCGCCATCAGGGCGCGCTCGACCGACGCGCTGCCGCAGGTCGGGCAGTCGATCAGCCCCCCGCTCGCCTGCCGATCGAACTCGGTGCCGCTCCTGAACCAGCCATCGAAGGAATGGTCCGAGGCGCAGCGAAGCCGGTAGCAGATCATCGGGATCAGACCGCCCGCAGCATTCCGTCGAGTTCGCCCTGGCGGTCGAGCGCCATCAGATCGTCGCATCCGCCGACATGGCGGCTGCCGATGAAGATCTGCGGCATGCTGGTCCGGCCGCCCGATCTCCGTTCCGCCTCGCGACGGGCATCGGTTCCGTGCCTCGCGTCGATCTCGCGGACCGCGACCCCCTTGGTTTCGAACAGCCGCATTGCCCGCGCGCAATAAGGGCAGCCGGGTTGGGTATAGACCTCGACATCGGACATGCCGTTCAATCCTTTGGCTCGGACACGACGGGTAGACATCGCCCGGCGGGGATGCAAGACAAGAGCTACGGACCGGACCGCGGCGGCGCGGTCCGCGCCGCGCCCAGCAGCGCCACCGACACCGCACCCGCCACCTTCAACGCGAG
>CAXTUK010000290.1:0-3602 GCA_964247395.1 uncultured Acetobacteraceae bacterium | reverse complement strand
CACCACCACCATCACGGATACTATCGGCCGCCCGCCTATTACGAACCGCCCATCTATCAACCGCCCTACTACGGGGTGCCGATCTACCCGCAGCCTTACGGGCCGCGACCTTACTTCCATCACCATCACCATCACCATCACCATCACCATCACCATCACCGATACTTCCGGGATTGAGGCGGCGGGGGCGGCGATGACGGGTCGGTGCCGGGGTCAACACGTTTCTGTCAGCCAGCCCGTCATAAATTCTTGATGTCGCATCGGTTGAAAGCCGTTCACGGTCGTGGCCATTTGCATTAGTCTGCGTTTAACGTCAGCTTCACCGCTGGCCCAGTCGGTCGCGCCGTGCGAATTGACCGACAAAAGAGGAGACGGAGGAGATGTTTCTGGCGGCGCAGTCCGGCTCGATTACTTTCGCCGGACTGGTCGGGATCGCCTAGCGCGATCCGACAGGTCCGCATGCCGCAATCGTCCGCTTCTCTCATTGCGATCAACGGCGTTCGCTGAAGCTCGCCAAATGCCGCTAGGGAGACAGTCAATGAAGAAATCGTCACGTTCGCGCTTGTCATCGGCGCGGACCCTGCTTCTGTCGGTCACGGCGCTGACCGCCATCGGCGCACGCCAGAGTGCGGTCGCACAGACATTCACGCCGATCCACCCGCCGGCGGCGCCTCTGATCACGCGCGAGCCGTATCTGAACATTTGGCTGAAGAACAGCAGCGGCATACTCCCGGGCACCTGGCCGGAGCATTGGGACGGCACGATCAAGGCGCTGACGGGCATCGCTTACATCGACGGGCAGAGCTACCTGTTCCTCGGTGCTCCGAACACCACGCCCGCCGTGTCGCACACGATGGCGCAGACTGCATTGAAGACGACTGCGACGCAGTCGATCTTCACGCTCAACGGCGGCGGCGTGAATCTCACGGTCGATTTCCTGTCGCCCGTCGAGGCCAAGGACCTCAAGCGGCTCAGCATGCCGCTCGCCGACATCAACGTGACCGCGGCCAGCGCCGACGGCAAGACCCACTCGGTCAGCGTCTATTTCGACATCAGCGCCGAGTGGGCCAGCGGCAACGAAGGCGCCTACGTGAACTGGACGCCGCAGACGATCCCGCTCAACAGCGACGGCAAGGCCGCCAGCGGCAGCCTGAGCGCGTGGACGGTCAAGCCGACCCACCCGACCGTGTTCCAGCAGACCGGCAACTTCGCCGACTGGGGAACGGTGCTGTGGGCCACCCAGTCGAACAACGGCCTGACCATCCAGAGCGGACAGGACACTGTGGTCCGCGAGCAGTTCCTGAACCACGGCCTGCTCACCAATTCCGACGACACCAATCAGCCGCGCGCGATCAACAACGAATTTCCGGTGTTCGGCTTCGCGAGATCCCTCGGCTTCGTCGGCACCACCCCGAGCAAGCCGTTCACGCTGCTGCTCGGACGGGTTCGCACGCCCGCGATCAACTATCTCGGCACGCCGATCAATTCGCTCTGGACGAAATATTTCTCGTCCTACAAGGCCATGCTCGCCTTCGCCTACAAGGACGCACCTAGCGCGGTCACGCGTGCGAACACGCTCGACACCAATCTGGCCAACGCGTCGGCCGCGGTCGGGGGATCGAACTACGCCGCGCTGACAGCGCTGACGTTGCGCCAGACCTTTGCCGCAACCGAACTCACCGGAACGATCAACAACCCCTACATGTTCCTCGAAGAGATCAGCAGCAGCGACAACGTCTCGACCGTCGACGTCCTCTTCCCGGCATTTCCCGCGTTCCTCTACACCAACCCGGAACTCGTCCGCTACCTGATCGAGCCGGTGATCGACTACGCCGCGTCCGGGCAGTGGCCCGCGCTGTACTCGCCGCACGACCTCGGCATGACCTATCCGAACGCGAGCGGTCACAACGACGGCGGCGGCGAGAACATGCCGGTCGAAGAGACCGCCAACATGCTGATCATGGCCGACGCCTACATGCAGCATGTCTCCGCGTCCGAAGCCGTCGCCTACGCCAACGCGCATTACGCGCTGTTCAAGCAGTGGGCGGACTACCTGCTGACAGTGCCGTCGGGCGTGCAATACTCCAACGCGGTCGACCCTCAGTACCAGAACCAGACCGACGATTTCGCCGGCTTCGTCGCGCACAGCGTCAACCTGGCGCTGAAGGGGATCAGCGGCGTCGCCGCCTTCGCGCAGATCGCCAATATCGCCGGTGTCAGCGCGGACGCGACCTACTACCGGAACCAGGCGGCACTCGGGATCGGCACCTGGGAGAAACTGTCGCAGAACACGGCAGGAACCCACCTGCTGCACACCTATCGCGAGGCCGCGAACGCCTACAGCCCCGACACCTCGGGCGAGGCGGACAGCGACTGGAGCATGCTCTACAACGCCTACCCGAACCGGCTGCTCGGCCTCAACCTGATCCCGCAGAGCATCCTTGCCGAGCAGGCGAAATTCTACATCACCCAGGAACAGCCGTTCGGCGTCCCGCTGCAGCCGGAGACCCTCGACGAGGGCGGCACACAGACGACGATCGCCAAGTCGGACTGGAACCTCTGGACCGGCACCGCGCTCGAGAACGCGACACTGCAGCAGAACATCATCAGCGAGGTCTACAACTACGCCAACACGGTGCGGTCCGGGAATCCGTTCTCGGACTGGTATGATCCGACCGGAACGACGAACTTCGTCAGCGGGTTCCAAGCGCGACCGGTGCAAGGCGGGATTTTCGCGCCTCTGACCATTGTTGGACAGTAGCCGACTGCAACCTCCGTCGGCGTCGATCGTGTGATGTGCCGAGCGCTGGGTGGCCTGGACTTGCTTGTCCCCGCCACCTGGTCGCCTTGGTCGGTCAACGACGAGGATCCGTCAACGTGGCACCGTGCCGGCATGCATCGATGATCAGGAAATCAGGTGGGGTGTCTGGTTTCGCGGTGCCGGGATCATTGTTCATGGCGCGGGCCGGATAAAGCACGGTGAAGTAGATGCCGGCATATTGATGCTGGGCGCAGAGCGGCGAAAGTGCGGCAAGCGACGTCCGCCTGCTGGCGGCGTCGCTCAGGTTCCAGGGCTGGGCAAGCGGGCGATAGGCTTGCCGCAGGTCGATCGGCTGTTCCGCCGGATTGGCGAAGATCGCCGGCATGAAGATGTCCCGCGACACGACCTGGGCGCCGATCGAGGTGATCGGCGGCGACCAGATCCGCCGCCAGCTCAGCGACTGCAATCTCGTTCCATAGGCCATCAGCATCATGCTGTGTGGCGGCAGCGCCGCCGCCCGATGCCGGAAGTCGCGGAACACCAGTCCCGCCGAATGCCAGCTCGTCGCCACCATGAGCGTCCTGACCGCCGTGGCGAGCGCCGCGGCGGCGATCGGATTTCGTGCCGCTTCGCCGCGGATCGCGGCAGCCAGCAGCACCATGGGCAGGATGCCGAGCCGCGCGTCGAGCTGCGAGCCCGTCCCGAAGCGCTCCGGGGCCAACAGGACCAGCAGGAGCATCGAGACGGCGGCGGTGGCGGGCGCTGCCCTCAGCGTCGGCCGGCTCGCGCAGACCGCGCCGACGCAGACCGCCAGCGCCGCCAGGCTGGCCGCATCCTGCGC
>CAXTUK010000289.1:0-3622 GCA_964247395.1 uncultured Acetobacteraceae bacterium | reverse complement strand
CCGGTCGGTCGGCAGCAGACGTCCGCCCGCCCCGTCGACGCGGAACGCGCCCAGCAGGCGCGGCGGCGCTTCGGCCAGCCGCCTGAGCGTGCGCCCCTCGTAACGGCCCGGACCGCTAGGGCGCAGTCGCGCCAGCACCCGCTCGCCGCGCGCGAGCGCGGCACGGCCGCCCGGCTCGGGCGCCATGTGGACCAGCGGCGAAGGGCCGTCGCCATTCCACGCTACCGGGCGGCCGATCGCGTCGCCGTCCGGATCGGTGCCGGTGATCTGCACGATCGTCGCTTCCGGCAACCGGCCGGGCGGCTGGAAACGCAGCGGCCGCGAGGCGTCCGGGACTTTCTGGATGCGTCGGGCGCGCTTCGGCGGCCGGGCCGCCACTAGGCCGCCTTGCTGCCGCCGGCGCGTCCGGCGGGATCGCGTGCCTTCGGCTTCGACCCGGGTTTGGCGTTGGCCTTGGGCTTGGGCTTGACGCTCGAGACCGCCGAGGGCGCCTTCGCCTTCTTCTCCGGCGCCGCCTTCCTGCCGCCGAACCGCGGCTTGAGCACCTTGCCCTTCTCGGCGAGCAGCGTCACCGCGTCGTCGAGCGTGACCTCGTCCATGCTCGTCTCGCGCGGCAGGTTGGCCACCGTCTGGCCGTGCTGCGCGTACGGCCCGAACCGCCCCTTGCGGACCAGCACCGGCTCGCGGTCGCGCGGATGCGCGCCGAGGCTGCGCACCGAGGCGCGCTTGCGTTCGATCACGTCGACCGCACGGTTCAGCCCGACCGTCAGCAGATCGTCGTCGCGGTCCAGCGAGCCGAAGATCCCGCCCATCTTCACGTAGGGTCCGTAGCGCCCGAGCCCGGCCTCGATCGGTTCGCGCGTCTCCGGATGGATGCCGACGATGCGCGGCAGCGACAGCAGGCCGGTCGCCATCTCGAGCGTGATCGTGTCGCCGTCGACGCCCTTGGGCAGCGAGGTGCGCCTCGGCTTGGCCTTCTTGTCGGCCGGATCCGGCTCGCCCTGCTGCACGTACAACCCATACGGACCGCGTCGGACGGTGATCTCCTCGCCGGTCCCAGGATGCTGCCCGAGCGTGCGCATCCCCTCGCGCAGGCTGTCCGAACCGCTCTCGCCGCCGCCGATCGCGAGGCCGCGCGTGTAGCGGCATTCCGGATAGTTCGAGCAGCCGATGAAGCTGCCCTGCCGTCCGAGCTTCAGGCCGAGCCGCCCGGTGCCGCACGCGGCGCAGCGGCGCGGGTCCGACCCGTCCGGCCGCGGCGGAAAGAAGTGCGGCCCCAGTTCCTCGTCGAGCTTGTCGATGACGTCCGAGATCTTGAGCTCGCGCGTGCCTTCGACGGCGGTGGAGAAATCCCGCCAGAACGCCGACATCACATCGCGCCAGTCGCGCGACCGGTCCGAGATCTCGTCGAGCTCGCCCTCTAGCCCCGCGGTGAAGTTCACGTCCACGTATCGGGTGAAGAAGCTGGTCAGGAACGCGGTCACCAGACGGCCGCGGTCCTCGGGAATGAAGCGGCGGTTCTCCAGCCGGACATAGCTGCGGTCGCGCAGCACCGTCAGGATCGAGGCGTAGGTCGACGGCCGGCCGATCCCCAGCTCCTCCATCTTCTTGACCAGGCTGGCTTCCGAGTAGCGCGGCGGCGGCTGGGTGAAATGCTGCTCGGCGGCGACCTCGCCGCGGGTGAGCGGATCGCGCTCGCTCATCGGCGGCAGCATCCGGCTGTCGTCGGCGTCCGCCCCGCTGTCGCTGTCGTCGTTGCCTTCGCGATACAGCTTGAGGAAGCCGTCGAAGGCGACGATCGAGCCGGTCGCGCGCAGCCGCACCGACCTGTCGGCCGTGACGGCCTCGACCGCGACCTGGTCGAGCTCGGCCGACTGCATCTGGCTCGCGACCGCGCGCTTGTAGATCAGGTCGTAGAGGCGAAGCTGGTCGTGGTTGAGCCGGCCGGCCACGTGTTCCGGCAACCGCGCGACGTCCGTCGGACGGATCGCCTCGTGCGCCTCCTGGGCGTTCTTGGCCTTGGTGCTGTATTCGCGCGCGGCGACCGGCAGATAGTCGGGCCCGAACGCCGACTTCACGTGGTCGCGTATCTGCTCGATCGCCTCGCGCGCCATCTGCACGCCGTCGGTGCGCATGTAGGTGATCAGCCCGACCGTCTCGCCGTCGAGTTCGATCCCCTCGTAGAGCTGCTGCGCCGTGCGCATCGCGTTCTGCGCGCCCATGCCGAGCTTGCGGCTCGCCTCCTGCTGCAGGGTCGAGGTGGTGAACGGCGCCGGCGGATTGCGCTTGACCCGGCGGCGCTCGACCGAACCCACCGTGAACTGCCCGGCCTCGACCGACGCCTTGGCCCCCGCCGCCTTCGCCGCGTCGTCCAGGTCGAACTGGTCGAGCTTCCTGCCGTCCAGATGCGTCAGCCGGGCGGTGAACGGCGCGCCGGCCGGCGTCGCCATCGACGCCTCCACCGTCCAGTACTCGCGCGGCTTGAAAATCTCGATCTCGGCTTCGCGCTCGCACACCAGGCGCAGCGCCACCGACTGCACCCGGCCGGCCGAGCGCGAGCCCGGCAGCTTGCGCCACAGCACCGGCGACAAGGTGAAGCCCACCAGGTAGTCGAGCGCGCGGCGCGCGAGGTAGGCCTCGATCAGCGGCTGGTCGAGCTCGCGCGGCTGCGCCATCGCCCGCTGCACCGCGCTCCTGGTGATCTCGTTGAAGGTGATGCGGCGAACGTCGACCCCCTTGAGCGCGCGCTTCTCGTCCAGCATCGCCCGCACGTGCCACGAGATCGCCTCGCCCTCGCGGTCCGGGTCGGTCGCGAGATAGAGCGTGCGCGCACCCTTCAGCGCCTTGGCGATCGCCGCGACCTGGCGCTGGCCGCGCTCGTCGGCCTCCCACTCCATCGCGAAGTCCTCGTCCGGGCGAACCGAGCCGTCCTTCTCGCGCAGGTCGCGCACATGGCCGAAGCTCGCGAGAACGGTGAAGCCGCCGCCGAGATACTTGTTGATGGTCTTCGCCTTGGCGGGGCTTTCGACGACGACGACGTCCGACATACGTTGACACCGGCCTTTTTTGGTGATCGCCCGACAAGTCGGGGACGCGGACAACTGGCAGTGGCCGGGGCGCTCGTCAATGGCACCGGCCAGGGGTTCCACCCCTGGACCCCGCCAGAGGCGGGGCCTCCGCACACCATTACTTCAGGGCAATCTTGCCGCCGGGTAGCGTCTCGATCCTGGCGCGAAGCTCCAGCTCGGTCAGAGCCGCCGTCACCAGCGACGCGGAGAACTGGCAGCTCCTCACCAGGTCGTCGATGCTGGTCGGCGTCGGGCCCAGCAGGCCCAGGACCACGTCCGAGACCGAGACGGGGTCGGGGGCCTGCGGCGCCTCGGCGATCGCGGCCTTCGGTCGCACGGAGCGGAACAGCGCCGCCCCGCCCGCCGCCATCGGCAGGTCGGCCAGTATGTCGGCCGCGCTCTCGCAGACATGCGCGCCCTCGCGCAGCAGCGCGTTCGAGCCGCGCGACCTCGGATCGAGCGGCGAGCCGGGCACGGCGAACAGCTCGCGCCCATTGTCGCGCGCGATGGCGGCGGTGATCAGGCTGCCCGCCCGCGGGGCGGCTTCCACGCCC
>CAXTUK010000288.1:0-3623 GCA_964247395.1 uncultured Acetobacteraceae bacterium | reverse complement strand
CAGCTTGATGCCGGCGCGACGCAGCGACGAGGCCGCCGCGACGGCGCGCGGCGTCAGTTGCTTCTGGCGATCGACGATGGTGCCGTCGATGTCGGTGACGACGAGCCGGACGCGGGTCGCCGGATCGGGCTTCCCGGTGATCATCGAGTGAGCTTCAGCCAGCGTCGGCCATCCCTTGCCAGCAGGGCAGCCGCCTCCCGCGGTCCGGCCGAACCCGCCTGATAGTGATGCACCGTCCCCTCCCCTGCTTCCCACGCGTCGCGTGCCGGCTGCACGGCGCGCCAGCCGCCTTCGATGTTGTCGGCGCGCTGGAACAGCGTCGCATCGCCGATCAGGCAATCATAGATCAGCGTCTCGTAGCCGGTGCTGGGTCCTTCCTCGAAGAAGTCGGCATAGTCGAAATTCATCCGCACGCCGCCGAGCGAGACGCGCGGCCCTGGCCGCTTGGCGCTGAACTGGATGGTGACGCCTTCGCGCGGCTGGATGTGCAGGACCATGATGTTGGGGGTCAGCTTCTCGACTGGCGTGTCGCGGAACAGCGCATAGGGGGCCTGCTTGAAGTGCACGGCTATCTCGGTGCGCCTGACCGCGAGGCGCTTGCCTGTGCGAAGATAGAACGGCACGCCGGCCCAGCGCCAGTTGTCGATCGACAGCCGCATCGCGATGAAGGTCTCGGTGGTCGAGCCGGGCGCGACGTCCGGTTCCTGCCGGTAGGCGCGGCGCATCTCGCCGCCGAGCTCGCCTTCCACATACTGGCCGCGCACCACCGGCGGATGCTCGACTCCGAACTGCATCGGATGAATCGAGGTGAGCACCTTGGATTTCTCGTCGCGCACCGCGTCCGCGTCGAACGAGGTCGGCGCCTCCATCGCGGTCATCGCGAGGAGCTGCATCAAGTGGTTCGGCACCATGTCGCGCATCGCGCCGGTCTGCTCGTAGAAGCCGCCGCGCTTCTCGACGCCGATCGTCTCGGCCGCGGTGATCTGGATGTGGTCGATGTTCTGACGGTCCCAGAGCGGCTCGAAGATGCCGTTCGAGAAACGCAGCGCCAGGATGTTCTGGACCGTCTCCTTGCCGAGATAATGATCGATCCGGTAGATCTGATCCTCGTCGAGCACCTTGAGCAGTCGGGTGTTCAGCGCGCGCGCCGAAGCCAAGTCGGAACCGAACGGTTTCTCGATAATGACGCGGCGGAAACGTCCTTCCTGCTCGCCGAGGATGCCGGCGCCGGCCAGGCTCTCGATCACCGGCGCGAAGAACCGAGCCGCGACGGCGAGATAGAACACCGCGTTGGCGCCGGCGATGCGCGAACCCAGCTGTTCAAACAGGGCCGGGTCGTCGAAGTCGCCAGGCAGGTAGGAGATCCGGTCGCGCAACCAGTGCCAGCGGTCGCGGTCGAGGGCGACGGCCTGATCCTTGCCACGCCGCTCGGCGACGAAATGCGCGAGACTGTCCTCGAAACGGGCGCGAAGCCCCTCGTCGTCAAGGTCGAGCCGGTCGACACCGACGATCGCGAACTGCTCGTCGAGCAGGCCGGCGCAGGCAAGATTGTAGATCGCGGGCAACAGGAGGCGCGACGCGAGGTCGCCGCCCGCACCGAAGATGACGAAGGTCGAGGCAGGCGCCGCGTGCGGCGGCGACTGCGACTCGGTTTCCGCTTCGGCAAACCCGCCCAGCTCGCTGACGTGATCGATACCCAATCGGCGCGCTCCGGTTCAGCGTCTCGCGGCGGCGTCGCCCTCCGGATCGTCGGCGCCGCCGTGCTTGTCCTCGACATGGTGCTGCTCGATATGGCCGCCGAACTGGAAACGCATCGCCGACAGCAGCTTCTCGCCGAAATTGTTGCCGGTGCGGCTGCGGAAACGCGCGAACAGGGACGCGGAGAGGACCGGAACTGGAACCGCCTCCTCGATGGCTGCCTCGATGGTCCACCGCCCCTCGCCGCTGTCGGCCACCTTGCCGGAATAGTCCGACAACGTTTCGTTCTTGGCGAGCGCGGAGGCGGTCAGGTCGAGCAGCCACGACGAGACGACCGAACCGCGCCGCCAGACCTCCGCCACGTCGGCGGTGTCGATGGTGAACCGTTCGGTTTCCGGCAAATCCTCGGAACGCTTGTTGCGCAGGATGTCGAAGCCTTCGGCATAGGCCTGCATCATGCCATACTCGATCCCGTTATGAACCATCTTGACGAAATGGCCGGCGCCGGCGGGACCGCAATGCAGATAGCCCTGCTCGGCGCGCGGGTCGCGACCCTCTCGGCCAGGCGTGCGCTCGATGTCGCCCGCACCGGGGGCGAGCGCCGAAAGGATCGGGTCGATATGATCGACGGCATTCTTGGCGCCGCCGATCATCATGCAATAGCCGCGTTCCAGTCCCCAGACGCCACCGGAGGTGCCGAAAACGAACAAATGGATGCCGCGCTCACGCAAATGCTCGGCATGGTGGATGTCGTCCTTGTAGAACGAGTTGCCGCCGTCGATGACAATGTCGCCACCGTCCATCAGGCCGGACAGGGTCTCGATGGTGTCCTTGGTGATCTTGCCCGCCGGAAGCATCACCCAGACCACTCTCGGCTTGTCGAGCTTGCCGACCATGTCCTGCAGGCCCGACGAGGACTTGCTGTGTTCGGCGCGGGTGTGGACGCCGTCGAGCGCCTTCGGGTCGCGGTCATAAAGCACGACGTCGTGGCCATGCCTCGCGAGCCTGACGCTGATGTTGCCGCCCATGCGGCCCAGGCCGATCACACCGATCTGCATGTGGTTCTCCGTGATGAGGCCGGGGGCTCTGCCCCGGGACGCCGCCGGGCTGCGGCCCCGGACCCGCTCGACTAGAGGGCTGCGTCGACGGACGCCGCAAGCGTCTCCAGACCCGAGCGAAGATCGCCTTTGATGTGGACACGGAGCGCGCGACGGCCGCGCTCGCCGAGCACATCGAAATCGCCGCGCGCCTGCGCCGCCTTGACCACGCCGAAAGTGTATCTGGCGTCCGGGACCGGGAGATCCTTGGCATCGTCGGCGGTGATCTGCAGGAAGACGCCGGAGTTCGGGCCGCCCTTGTAGGCCTGCCCGGTCGAATGCAGGAATCTCGGGCCGAACTCGGCGGCGGTGGCGACGCGCTTGCTGTCGCGTATCCTGAGGCGGACCTGCTCGATCCAGGCGCGCGTCTCGTCATCGCGCTCGATGTAGGCAAGAATGCCGACATAGTCGCCGGCACCGGCTCTCGCGAGGTGCTTGGACAGGATCGAGTGGCTGTCGCCGCTGCCCAGCGCGGCGGCGTTCGAGGGATCGGCGAAGAAGCTCAGATTGCCATCGGTCGCAAACGGGCTTTCGCCAGGAAGTTTGCCGGAGCTGTTGTAGGCGTCGGTCAACTTCTTGGTTTCGATCTTGCTGGCTTCGACGTCCGGCTGGTTGAAGGCGTTGATGCCGAGGATTGATCCGGCGACCGCGGTCGCAACCTCCCAGCGGAAGAACTCCTGCGCCACCTGCAGCTTGCCTGGCATGTCGATGGTGACGACCGGCTGACCGGCTGCCGCGAGCGCCTTGATCGCGGCCTCCTGTGCGGTGTCGGGCGCGTCGCGAAGGCGAAGATAGGCGAAGACGCGGTCCTGGCCATACACCGGCGGC
>CAXTUK010000287.1:0-3651 GCA_964247395.1 uncultured Acetobacteraceae bacterium | reverse complement strand
CGCCGCCGGGGTTCGCGACGGTCGGCGCCGATCTCGCGCGCCTGCTGCGGGCGATGGCCGTGCTCAAGCTGACCATGGCCGCCGCCGCCACCGCCGCCGTCCTCTGGCGCCTCGGCAGCCCCGCTGCGCCCCTTTGGCTCGCCGCCTATGCCGCGGCCGCACTGGCGATGTGGACCGGCCCCGGCCTGATCTGGGACATGGCCCACCTGAAGCTCGGCGCCCTACTGCTGCATGGCGGCCTGGCCGGATCCCTCGTGCTCCTGTGGCGAGACCGCGTGATCGGCGACCGGCTCGCCGCGATCATCGCCGCGCGTCGGCAGGCGCTCAGGAACGGTTGACCCGGCGTCCGGGCGGCAACATCCGCGAGATCAGCCGGTCCCGCCAGACGAACTGATGCATCGACGCCGCCCCCGCGTGGAACAGGGCGAGGATCATCACCGCGTCCGCGGCCAGGCCGTGCCACTGGGTGACCGGCCGCTTCAACGCCGGGTCGCCGATCCGCGGCAGGTGGAACAGGCCGAACATGTCGTAGCCGCGAATGAACGCGTTCGCGATCCCGAGCGCCGCGATCACCACGAGCAGTGCGTACAAGCCGTAATGCGTCGCCTTGGCGAGCACATGGACCGCGCCCCGGTCCGCCGCCGGCAAGCCGCGTCCCCTGCTCGCACGCCAGGCGACGCGACAGCCGAGAATGGCGGCGAGCCCGAAGCCGAACGTGACATGACACGACCAGACGAAGCCATTGAGCGGCCCGTCGGGAATGTCGTCCGCGAACTGGCCGATGAGCCAGAGGATCACGACGAGGAGCGCCGTGATCCAGTGCAGGTCCCGCGTCACCCGGTCATAGTGTTCGACGTCCACGTGCTTCCCCCCGACGACACAGACGCCATTCCTAACAGGACCTGCTCGGCGCCGCCGAGATCACCATCGACAGCGGCCACGGACTGATGCTTGAAAACCCCGACGAGGTGAACGGGGCGATCGCCGATTGGTGCGCCCGCCATCTGGAATGAAGCATGGCAAGCAAGCTCCACCACGACCCGATGTCAGCCCTCGCCGGCGTCACCTTCGACGGCATGACGATCATGTCGGGCGGCTTCGGCCTGTCGGGCAATCCGGAGACCCTGATCGCGTCCCTGCTCGAGACCGGCGTGCGCGACCTGACCGTGATCTCCAACAACTGCGGCGCCGACGGCTTCGGGCTCTGGTCGCTGCTGCGGGGCGGCCGGATACGCAGGATGATCTCGTCCTATGTCGGCGAGAACAGGCTCTTCGAGCAGCTCTACCTGGACGGCAAGCTGGAGCTCGAGCTCAACCCGCAGGGCACGCTCGCCGAGCGGATCCGCGCCGGCGGCGCCGGCATCCCCGCCTTCTACACCCCGACTGGCGTCGGCACCGTCGTGGCCGAGGGCAAGCCGGTCGAGGAGTTCGAGGGCAAGCCCTACGTCCGCGAAACCTGGCTCAGGGCCGACCTCTCGATCGTCAAGGCCTGGCGCGCCGACACCGCCGGCAACCTCGTCTTCCGCAAGACCGCGCGCAACTTCAATCCCGTGATGGCGACGGCCGGCCGGATCACGGTCGCCGAGGCCGAGGAGATCGTGGAGCCCGGCGCGCTCGACGCCGACCTGATCCACACGCCCGGCATCTTCGTCGACCGCGTGGTCCGCAGCACCGTCAACGCCAGGCTGATCGAGAAACGGACCGTCCGCCCCCGCCCGGAGACCGCCTGATGCCCTGGACGCGAGACGAGATGGCCGCACGCGCCGCACGCGAACTGCGCGACGGCGACTACGTCAATCTCGGCATCGGCATCCCGACCCTCGTCGCCAACCATATCCCGCCCGGCATCGCGGTCACGCTGCAGAGCGAGAACGGCATGCTCGGCATCGGCCCGTTCCCGTTCGAGGGCGACGAGGACGCCGACCTCGTCAACGCCGGCAAGCAGACCGTCACCGCGCTGCCCGACACCAGCTTCTTCGACTCCGCCGAAAGCTTCGCGATGATCCGCGGCGGCCACATCGACCTCGCCATCCTCGGCGCGCTGGAGGTCGCCGCCAACGGCGACATCGCCAACTGGACGGTGCCTGGCAGGATGCTCAAGGGCATGGGCGGTGCGATGGACCTCGTCGCCGGCGTCAGGCGGGTGATCGTGCTGATGGACCACACCAGCAGGAGCGGCGAGCCCAAGGTGCTGGAGCGCTGCACCCTGCCGCTGACCGGCAGCGCCTGCGTCGACATGGTGATCACCGATCTCGCCGTCTTCGACCTCGACCGCCGCGCCGGCGGCCTGACGCTTCGCGAGCTCGCGCCCGGCATCACCCTCGACGCGCTGCGCGAACGGACCGGTTCCCGCTTCGCACTTCCACCTCGATCGCCAATGTGTGGTGGATGACGTAGGTGCCGAAACGTTCGTCGTGCTCGCCCGGCTGGACGTGGCCGGCGGCGTCCGTCGCGCGCGATCTGAGGACGTAGGATCCGCCCCGCTCGGGAACCTGCCAGTCGAACGTCCAGCGTCGCCACACGCAAGGCCGCTCGTCGTCGATGAACGTGACCGGCTGCCAGGTTCCGCCGTCGTCCGTCGAGAGGTCCGTCGCGGTGATCGCCTCGCGGCTCCAGGCGGCCCCGAACACCGGATAGATCGTTCCGGCCTGAACCACTTCCCGCGTGCGCGGGCGCGCGATGGCCGACTTGACGCTCATGCGGCCGAGCGGACGTCGAACCGGATGGCCGTTCTCGTCATCCCAGTAGGCGTAGTCGGATGTCTGGAAATATCCGTTGAACGCCCGGTCGACGGCGCGGATCTGCGTCAGCCACTTGACCGACGCCATTCCGTAATGTCCCGGAACGATCGCCCGGAGCGGATAGCCGTGATCCGGCGACAGCTCCTCGCCGTTCATCGCGTACGCGATCAGCACGTCGCGGGCCTCCTCGACGGCGATGCCGCGGGCGTATCGGGTCTGGCCAGGCGGGACGGGCTCCTCCTTCGGGACGCCCGCATCCGCTCCCTCGAAGACGATCTCGCAAGCCTCGGGCGCAAGTCCCGCACGCTCGATGAGCAACGACAACGCCACCCCGGTCCACTCGGCGGTGCTGACGGCGCCGAGCTGCCACTGCGCGCCCGTCACCTGGGGGACGAGAAAGACGCGTCCATTGCCCGCACATTCGAGCGTCGCCGGCCGGGTGACCGCCGGCAGTGCGAGCAGGTCGTCGTAGCCGATCGTGAACGGCTCGCGGACCGAGCCGCTCACGGCCAGTCGATAGGACGCCATGTCGAGCCGCGGCGCTTCGAAGTGACTGCGAATGTAGAACAGGTCGTTCGGCGTCAGGAACTCGTCGAGCTGGTCGAACGGATACTCGAGATTGACGGGTTCGCGTTGGCGAATGATCAGTCCCGTCCGATCGCGGATCGACGCCTGGGTGCGATCCATCAGGCCGCCGCGCGCGCCCGCGCCGGCAGCACCGCCCGCAGCGCGACCACCAGCGCGTCCATCATCGCGTCGGTATGGAACGGCCCCGGCGTCAGCCGCAGCCGCTCCGCGCCACGCGCCACCGTCGGGTAGTTGATCGGCGTGACGTAGATGCCGAACTCCGCCATCACCCGGGCACAGACCGCCGAGCACAGGGCGGCGTCGACGACATGGATCGGCACGA
>CAXTUK010000286.1:0-3655 GCA_964247395.1 uncultured Acetobacteraceae bacterium | reverse complement strand
CTGATGGCGGGCGGGCGCGCCAACCCCGAACGGCCGTTGGTCGGTGTGGGCGTGGTGGTGCTGCGTCGGACGTCGGTGCTGCTGGTCAGACGGGCGCAGCCGCCGCTGCTCGGCGCGCTCTCGTTTCCAGGTGGCGGTCAGCGTCTCGGCGAGACGGTCGAGGAGGCGGCGCGGCGCGAGCTGCTGGAGGAAACCGGCGTCGAGGCGGCGCATCTGACGCTGGTGGCGCATGCGGATGTGATCGACCGGGACCAGGAGGGGCGGATCCGGTTCCACTACACCGTCCTCGATCTAGCCGGCCCGTGGCTGCGGGGAGAGCCGAGAGCGGCCGGCGACGTGTCGGAGGCGGCGTTCGTGTCGGTGGAGCGGCTGGAGGAAGCGGGGCTCGATCCGGCGCACCGGGCGGTGGTCCGGCAGGCCCTCCTGCTCTAGTTGCTGCGGCGACGCTTCTGGGTGGCGCGCCGCGGGCGGGTGCTCAGAGCCAAGCCGCACAGGACGATGCCGAGCATCGCCGGCAGCAGCCAGGCCGGGCGCTCCAGACAAGGTGCGGCGATGTCGGTCCAGACGCCGGCCGACAGATGGGTGGTGATCCCGGCCTGCAGCACGCTTACGGAATCGCGGTCGGCCTGCAGCAGGACGAGGCCGAGCGGCTCGAGCGGCGGCAACAGCGTCGCGAGCGCGAAAGAGGCAACCAGGGCAACGGCCGCGAGAACCGTGAAGATGCGCGACGCGATCACCGGGACAGGCTTTCGGAATGACGGTTCATGACGCCTACCGGTCAGAATTTGAACGACAGGGCGGCGGAGCCGAAGTTGAACAGGCCGCTTCGCGCACCCACGAATTCCTGCGTCTGCCAGGTCTGGGAATATGAGAGCCTGACGCCGCGATAGATGATGGCGGCGCCGGCCTCGATCTCGCCGACGTCCCAGATGCGGTCGGCATGGCGGCTCCTGTCGCGGAAGGTGCTGCCGTCGATGGTTTCGTCGAAGGCGACGGCCTGGCCGTCCACGCCGCCGAAGAAGTACCAGGTGACCGGACGGCGCCTGACATACGCGTCAAGACCGTCCATGCCGGGGTCGATTCTGGAGACCCCGTAATCGGCGTCGAGACCCTGGCCGATCCGGACCTGGCCGCCGAGCAGGACCTCGTCGCGCAAGCTGCCCACGGTGGCGCTGGCCTGCGGCAGGACGTCGGCGGAGACGTCGTAGAGCTTCGCGATCGGCAGCCGCCAGATCCGGCCGGCTTCGAGCTGGAAGACGGGCGAGTTCGGCAATTGATAGTCCCAGCCCTTGTTGCGGCTGTCGCCGATGAGGTCGTGAAAGCCGTTCTGCACCTCCTCGCCCTGGGCGTAGGGGCCGAACACGCCGAAGTCGAAGCCGACGAAGCTGCGGCTGGTGTCCTTGTCGGTCAACAGGCGGATGCCGGCGACGAGGTCGGCTGCGTAGGGGCGATCGTCGGGGTTGGGTGGCGAGATCTGAGTGTTGTGCGGGGTGAAGATCGACTGGCTGAGGTCGATGCTGACGCGCTGGACGCCGTCGCCCCAGATCATGTGGCCGAAATCCTGGATCGGCTTGGCGACGCCGTAATCGTCGGTGCCGGTGGTGAAGCCGAGACGCTGGCCGGCGGTGTAGTACTGGTCGGACGTGCCCTTCAGGGTGGAGACGGCGTCGTTTTCGCCCTGGATGGTGAAGATCGCGTTCGGATCCTGCGGCGGAACCGCCTGGGCGGAAACGGTCGAGAGCGCGAGGGGAGAAAGGAAGGAAGCAGCCGAAACCAGTGCCTTGCCTCGGTGCATTCGTCCCATCGGTGCGCTTCCCCTGACTCCGCCGCGTCGAGGGCGGCAGGCGTCTTCATAGGCGTGACTGGTTGGGAGGCAAAGCGCCGTTCTCGAATTCCGGCCGGCGCCGAAGCTGCACGTGGTTTTGACGCTGATTTGTCGCACTCGCGCGATGCCGCTATGGTAAGGCTATAGGCACGGATGCGACGACGGCCATTTCGAAAGCCAGGGTTTTGCCAGGACCAGATTTCCGATCGAGCTCCGCCCTTATCATCTGATACTCGGGATTGACCACGTTGAGAAACAGCAGGACCGACCGCAGCGCCCGTTCGCCCCGCCGCGGCGGCTTCGATGACGACAATTTCGGGCCGCCGCCCTCTTTCGGCGACCGGCCCATCGGAGGGCCGCCGCGCGGCGCTCCCGCCGGATTCGGCGCGTCGCGCTCTCAGGTGATCGCGTCGGGACCCGACGTCGATGCCAGCGTGAAATGGTTCAATGCCGAGAAGGGGTTCGGCTTCGTCGAGCTCGCCGACGGCACCGGCGATGTGTTCCTGCACGCAAATGCGCTGTCGCAATCGGGTCACGAGACCGTCAGCCAGGGTGCCACGTTGCGCGTCCGCATCGGTCAGGGTCCGAAAGGGCGCCAGGTTGCCGAGGTGCTGTCGGTCGACGAGAGCACCGCGCAGACCCGTCCCGCGCCGCGTGGTCCCCGACCGGGCAGTTTCGGGGGGCCGCCTCCGGGCGGAGCGCCGGGCGGGTTCCGATCGGGGCCGGGACGACGCGCGCCCGATCTGAGCACCGCCGAAGAGATGGTCGGCACGGTGAAGTGGTACAACGCCACCAAGGGGTTCGGCTTCATCACGCCACAGAATGGCGGCAAGGACATCTTCGTCCATGCCTCCGCGCTCGAGCGGTCCGGCCTGATGACGCTCGCCGAAGGCCAGGTGGCCCGTGTCCAGGTGGTGCAGGGCATGAAGGGACCTGAAGCGGCTTCGGTCAGCCTCGACTAGAGCGCTTCCAGGCTGACCGGAAACGGTCAGCACGCTCTAGCCTTTCTCTTCACGTCGCCCGCTTGATCAGCATCGCCTGGGTGGTTGGCAGCTCGATCAGGGTCTCCGGCTTGTCGCTCAGGAAACTGTCAAACGCCGCCGCGACGCCGGGCACGATCGAATAGTCGTGCGTGACGAGTATGCCGCCCGGCAACATGCGCGGATAGAAGAATTCCAGGCCTGCACGTGTGCTCTCCTCGAGATCGACATCGAGGTGGACCAGCGCGAACCGGCAATCCCCGAGGCCGCTCGCGGTCTGCGGGAACAGCCCCGGGTGGAAACACACCTTGTCGAAGGAAGCGAGCTTCCTTCGAACGCCGTCGAGCGTCGCGCTGAAATGGCCCGAGGCGAACACCCTTCCCTCCCGGGCGTTCGGGATCGGCAGGCCGCCGAAGGTATCAAACAGGTGCAGCGTGCGCTCGCCCTTTACCTCGCTTAACAGGCGGGCCGAACAGCCTTCGTAGACGCCGAACTCGGCAAAATCGCCGTCGAGCCCGCTCTGCGCGCGGCCGAGCTCGTGCAGGACGAACATCTCGTCGTTGCTCAGCAACGGCTCCGCACCCCGCCTCGCCTGTCTGAGCGCCGTCAGGGTCGATGGCGACTTGTGGCCGGAGAGAAGCATCATCTGCAGGCGATTCGAGGCGCCCATGAAGACGCGTCGCAGGGTGCGACTGCGCGCCATCGCGCCGCGCATGCGTTCGTTTCTCATCCACATGGAAGGCGACTACTCCGAAACCCTCGCAGGGTAACGCCCGGGCTCGTCCGCCGCCACCGGGACGGAGCCGGTTGAGGCGCGGCGGAGGTGCGGTTTCGACATGATCGCGGATCC
>CAXTUK010000285.1:0-3664 GCA_964247395.1 uncultured Acetobacteraceae bacterium | reverse complement strand
CGGACGCGCGCGGGCGAGACGAGCACGCCCCGCCGCTCCCGGAAGGCGGCCCGACCGAGATCGCGCGCGCGGCCGCCGCGTTCAACAGGATGGCGGAGCGGATCCGGCGGTTCGTGTCGGACCGGACGTTCCTGCTGACCGCGATCGGACACGACCTGCGCACGCCGATCACGCGGCTCAAGTTGAGATGCGAATTCATCGACGACGACGATCTGCGGCAGCGTTTACTGGCCGACGTCGACGAACTCGAGGCAATGGTGTCGGCGACGCTGGCGTTCGGGCGGGATACGGCGAGAACCGAGCCGGAGGCGTCGCTTGATCTCGGCGCGCTGCTGCGGACCGTCGTCGACGACGCGTCGGACGCTCGGCCGGACGCGTCGGAGCGGATCGCGTTTTCGGCCGCATCCGACGATCATGTCACGATCCGCGGCCGACCGATCGCGCTCAAGCGGAGCTTCGCCAACCTGGTCGGCAACGCGCTCGCCTATGCCGGCAGCGTGCGGGTGTCGCTCGGGGCACCAGCCGACGGCGAAGTGTTGGTGCTGATCGAGGATGACGGGCCCGGGATACCGCCGGAAGCGTTCGAGCGCGTGTTCGAACCGTTCCAGCGCCTCGAGACGAGTCGTTCGCGGGAGACCGGCGGCACGGGGCTCGGGCTGCCGATCGCGCGCAATATCGTGCGCGCGCATGGCGGGGAGATCACGCTGTCCAATCGCGCGGCGGGCGGTCTTTGTGCACGCGTGGTGTTGCCGGTATAGGGCGGCGCTCCGCGCCTCGGGATCACCATGCTCAGACGGCTCTACGATCGGCTTCTCTCGCTCGCGGCCGGCCCGAACGCGGTGCTCTGGCTGGGGCTGACGGCATTCGCCGAAGCCAGCTTCTTTCCTGTGCCGCCCGACCTGCTGCTGATCCCGATGGTGATCGCGACGCCGGTTCGCGCTTGGCGGCTGGCGTCGGTCTGCACCGTATGTTCGGTCGCCGGCGGGGCGCTGGGCTGGGTGATCGGCGAGGCGCTATTCCAGCGTCTGGCGCTGCCGATCGCGCATGCCTACCATGCGCAGGACGCGCTGCTCCGGTTTGCCGACCGCTTCAGGCAGTACGGACTTTGGGTGATCCTGGTCAAAGGCCTGACCCCGATTCCCTACAAGATCGTCAGCATCGCCGCGGGTGCGGCGCATTTCAGCCTCGTGCTGTTCCTGGCCGCGAGCCTGCTGACGCGCGGCGTGCGGTTCTTCCTGATCGCCGGGTTGCTGCGCCGGTTCGGGGAACCTGTGCGCGTGTTCGTCGAAAGGCGGTTGACCCTGGCGACGTCGATGGTCGCCGTCGCTGCGGTGGCCGGGGTGCTCGCGATCAAGTTTCTCTAGATACAGCCATCAGCTCGGCTTGCTTCGCTCGCTGCCGCTGTGGACCATGCCGAGATGGGTGGTGAGCGTGCGGACGATCTTCTCGACCTCGGGTGGCGGCAGCACGAACGCCACCGGTCCGTAAGCCGGGTGCTGGAAGGCGACGACCGAGCCTTCGGTCAGCGCCTCGGGTTGCACCGCCCAACGCGTGCCGAAGACGGGGTTGAGCGGCACGCCCTCGAGCGGCGGGGGCGGCAACTTCGCAACCATCGTCGCGCGTGCCTGGCCGAGCCGGGCGATCAGGGTTCCGATCTGCTCGAGTGTAAGCTTGATTTCACCCTGCAGCCCGCTCGCGGGCAGCAGCTCGAGACTCGCCTCGAGCAGGTCCGCCGACAGGGACACTTTCATCCGAGCCTCTGGCATCGAACCCTCCATGTTGCATTGCATCAGGCTAACCGGGTTCGACGGCAGCCGACAGCATCATCCGGGCCCAACTGGTCGCATGCCGCCATGCCAGGACCACCAGCGCGCCGGCATCGCCCGACGGGCACGCTCGGCGCGTTCGCCTGGCTCGAACAGCCCGAAGCAGGTGGCGCCCGAACCGCTCATGCGGGCGAGCAGGCATCCGTCCTGCCGTTCGATGGCGGCAAGCACCTCGCCGATCACCGGAGCCACCTCCATCGCGGGCGCTTGCAGGTCGTTGCGGAGTTCCGCGAGGTCGTGCGCCGCATCCAGCGCGGTCCGCCACCCGGCCGGCAGCGAGGCCGCCGGGCTGAAGCCTGCGCGGGCGGCGCGGAACACCGAAGCGGTCGCTACCGGAACCAGCGGGTTGACCAGCAGCATGTGCATCGGCGGCATGAACGGCGCCGCGTGCAGCTCGTCGCCGATGCCGCGCATCACCGCGGGCTCGCTGACGAGGCAGACGGGAACATCCGCGCCGAGGCCCACGGCCAGTTCTGCGGAGACCGGCGCCTCGATGCTCCAGGCCTGCCGGAGGAGGCGGAGTGCGGCCGCGGCGTCAGCCGAACCGCCGCCGATGCCGGACGCGAGCGGCAGGTTCTTCTCCAGGGTCAAGGAGGCGCCGCGTCCGATCCGGTGGGTGCGCGCCAGCGCCTTCGCCGCGCGCAGCACCAGGTTGTCGTCAGGGTCTGATGCAGAGAGCGGAGCGCCGAACCGGCCGGTGATCCGGAGCGTCAGATCCTCCGCGGGTTCGGCCGACATCCTGTCGGATGCGGCCGCGAACACCACCAGGCTGTCCAGCAGATGGTAGCCGTCCTCGCGACGGCCGGTCACGTGCAGATGGAGGTTGATCTTCGCGTAAGCTGCCTGCCGCAGCAGGCTCATGGCGGGCCTTTCACCGTGGCGAGGGCACGGCAGCCGTCAGCGCTGCCTCGTGCAGCCTCGCCTCGATCTTCGGAAGGTCGGTCGGGTCCGGGTTCAGGATCAGGGCACGCTGCCACTGGTCCTGTGCTTCCCGTCGGCGGCCAGCCTGCCAGTAGGCGACGCCGAGATGGTAGTTGACCGTCGGGTCCTCCGGTGTCGTCTCGGCTGCCTGCTGCAGGGTGGCGATCGCCTCGTCGACATGATCCTGCTTGAGGATGATCCAGCCGAGACTGTCGAGGAAGGCGCCGTCGTGCGGCTTCTGGTCGAGCGCACGTTCCAGCATCCGACGGGCCTCGTTCAGGTCGCGGCCCTGCTCGGCATAGGAATATCCCAGGTAGTTTAGGACGTAGGGCTGTTCAGGGGACAGCGACAGCGCGCGCTGGAGGTCGGCCTCGGCGCGGTTCCATTGATGGGAGCGATCGAGCGAAACTGCTCTGTCGAAGAACAGCTGCCAATCGTCGCCGGTGGGTCGGACGAGGTCGGCGATCGCATGGTCGAACGCCGCATCGGCCTCGAGATAGCGGTGCTCGTCGCTGTAGATCTCGCCGAGCTCGCGAGCCGGCTCGGGTTGGCGCGGGAACGCGGCGCATAGCCGGTTCAGCAGCGCGCGCGCCGCGTCGTCCTGCCCCGTCGCACGCTGCAGTTCGGCTTCGCGCAACTCGACGAGCGGGAACAGGGGATCGCCGGACGCAACCGGCGCCAGCACGGCCATCGCGGCCGGCGCCGCGTGCAGCGCGTCGTCGGCATCGGCGATCATCAGGCGCGTTTCGCTCGACGACGGTTCGAGCGTCTGGCTGAAGCGAAGCATCAGCAGGGCGCCGGTGCTGCTGCCGGCCGGGGTGTCAGAGCCTTGCGCCTGGGTGGTCATGATCGAAGCGACGGCGCTGTAGACCCGTGCAAGGCCGGCGCGGGCGCCGGCGACCGGCGGCACGTGGAGG